>JAPXKQ010000002.1:0-103154 GCA_033809995.1 Tissierellaceae bacterium | reverse complement strand
ACAGCCTCTAACGTTTAATCAATACAAGGACTTTACCTACAGGTAGTACATCCCCAGGATTTATGCCATTGTTTTTCATTATTTCGTTCTTATACTTTTCACTACCATAAAATTTTTCTGAAATACTTGAGATAGTATCACCATGTTGTACTACATAGAATTCATTAATAGGTTTATTAATAATACCTTGATCCTCATTATATGGATAAAATGCTTCTAATTTATCAATCAATAAAACCCCATAATCATCACGATTGTAAGGCAATTCATAGTAAAGATGTGTTAATTGTAATGGATATAGTTTAGAGTCCATTGGTAAAGTTGTTTGTAAATTTGACCAGCCTAACCACGAAATCCCTTCAGAAATCTTTACATCAATATCTTCTCCACCTTGGGTTCTTAACCTCATACCCAAAGTGCCTGGAGAATATCCATAGGAATTGACCCACATGCTTACAGTATCAGGAGGATATTTAAATACAATATCACTGTTAGTAAGGTCTATATAAGCCCTGTTTTCATCCTCTAAAGCCAAGATATTGTACTCAAATCTCAATGAATATTTACCTGATTTCCTTATAGTTGAAGGTACTGCATCACCTTTTACCAATTCATTTGAAGGTATAAAAGTATAATTTCTTTTTTCAAAATCATCTAATAGTTGTGCCTTAATAAGTTCCATTCCATCATTTGATTGATTTAGATAACTACTATCCCCTGTGCTTCCTATACTTCCTGTTTCTTCTTTATAATCCTTAAAAGCACCAAATAAAGATCCCTCTTTTGGATTATCAACTGAAGCAACGTGTATAACATTTGGATCAGTTTCAGCTAATCCTTCTAGACTATATATTTTTAATGATATATTTCCACCAAGCTCTTTATTATCCTTCCTATCCATAGATAAGCTATCAACCAATATCCTTCTAGGGCTTGTCCCTATGGATTTAATAATATCTACAATTCCATCATAATCACCATCAAAGGGGATTGATAAGCCAATTTGTCTAACTTCCATCTCTCCTACCTTTTCACTAGACGGTCTATTAAAATTATAATCAGAAAAATTTACTCTGTCATCTGCTACTAAATCATTTACCAGATATATAATCTGAGACTGATCTAATATTGGAAAATAGTGTGAAAGGATTTGGTCTCTTTCTACATGCAATACTTCCCACTCTTTTTTTATCTTCTCTTCTTTTTTTAATGTATTGTTCATATCCATTATTTTTGTATCTAAATCTAATTTTTCATTTTGCAAGGCAAGAATTTTGTCTTCTTGTGGTGTAATGATAAATCTAAAAGAACCCCACAATAGAATTATTAATCCTAAAGTAATAAGTAAAAATTTTTCACTTTTCGTTAAGGGTCTAAATTTATTTTTATTCCGAATCTTTTCCATCATCAACCACATCCTTTAATGTCACACTTAGTACAAATTTATAATAATCTTCAGCCTGATTTATATTTGAAATAAATACCTCGCTAAAATCTTCAATTGATGTTAATCCATTACCAAATTCTGCAATAGAGTATTTATCCTTCGATATGCCATTTATTTGTATTTCCTTATCATAAGCACCGAAATTAGTTAAGAATACATCTTCTGGCATCTTATTCTTAATAGCCTTTAACAATTCATCATCAATAATATCTTTATTTTCTATGGCGTTATCAAGCTCTTTAATCTTTTCAACCTCTTCCCTAAAATTCATTACATCTTCTTCGAGAGCTTTAATTTCATTTACTCTTTCCAATGTCTTTGGATTTTCGGCTACTTCTTTTCTTGATTTTATATCAGATTGAAGTGCTTTTATTGTTAATTGATTGTATACACCGTAAGCTGCAATTCCCAATAATAAAATCATCAATAATGCATATAATACCAAACTTTTATTTAGTTTAAAGGAACGTTTTTCTATATAGGGTTCAAAAAAGTTTAAGTCTCTCATGCTTTCACCCCGTTTAAGCGAATTAATCCGCCAATTGCATTTGCATATAAAGATAAATCTCCATCAAATTTAAGCTTACTTATAGAATTTAACTTCACACATTCTATGTTAAAAAAGTTTTCAAATAGCTTGTCAATACCTTCAACCTTACTCATATCCCCATGTAGAACTATTGTATCTATGTTGTTACTGACTTCTCTAGTCCTATAATATCTAAAAATCATTTCTGTCTTTCCCATAATATCTTGAATACTTTCTTTAATTCCTTTTCTAAAATCATAATCACTATCATTTGGAGAAATATCAATGCTTATATCTTCGATGGATTCAATCTTTTTAATTATATCATCATCTTCTAAACCTAAATTATCTTTAAACTTTTTGAAAAAAGTAAAAAAATTATGTTCTATAATCCTAGATACTCTGATATATCCATCTTTTATAATTGTAAGAGAAGTATTATCATAGCTTATTTCTATGAAAGCAATGGTTTTATCTGAATAAGTTATGTTATTTAAATTACCATTAAAACCTAATAATTTGCAAATAGCATTTCCTTTATAATCCAAAGCCAAGGGCTTCAAGCCTATATCTTTTAATAGATTTAGATGACTCTCCACTATGGTTATAGGAACACCAATAAGAAGTAAATTTAACTTCTCTATGCCATTATCCAATTGAGTACCTAAAATTATATAATTTACTACATAATCCTCGGGGTGAATTGGAATATAATCTCCCAGTTGATATTTAATAAGATTATCTATATCCTTTGGGTCTACCTTTGGGAAAAGTACCTCTCTAAGTATTATTTCAGATGAATTTATAACTGCAAAGGTATTACCTAGTGAAATCTTATTAGTTGATAATCCAGTTTTTATTAGGTATGCTAATTGTTCGGAATCATTAATGATTCCATCTTCATAAATTCCATTGGGAATGCTAATAGAACAATATTTATTTATCTGTATGTTTTTTTTTGTAACTTTTCCCTCAACAATTCTAATTTCCTTTGAGTTAAAATCAATTGATGTTAACTTTGGAGTATTGATTATATTCAAAGATGTCCCCCCTTGTTAAATTCACAATGCACAATTTATAATTGAAAAACAATTAAAAATTAAGAATAAAAGTATAGATTAGTTAACAACACTTAATGTATAAATCATCTTTTTAGTCGGATTAGCTATAGCAGAACCAATAATTGAATATGTTCCAACTGAATTGATATCATAAGTTCCAGACCATGTTACAGAAACATATTTTTTATATCCTCTTGACATTTCTGCTAATACTGTAGAAGGTAATTCAAATCTATCTCCAATTCTAATTTCTTTAGTCATATCCTTAAGTTGAACAATATCACCAAGTACTGTGGGTGATTTATACTTATTGAAAAGATATTTTTCTATTTTTTCTTGGGTTGCAGTATCTAAAACACCATTATAGACAATAATCTCAGCTATATCTACATTTGGGCCTCCAATTATAAATCTATTGTTTGTTGAAATTAGTACATCAGTGTTGACTACCCACTCATAAGAGTTACCACTTTCATTTGCTGGGGTCTGTAATGTTATATTTCCATTAGATAGAAATTTAGAACTATCAGTTGTGGATCTATTATTTACCACAGAAAAAACCGTTAGTGTATTGCCATTGTTATTCTCATTATCAATAGTTAGAACTTGACTACCACTATACCTTGTATATTGTCCAATATAACCTATCCCCATATCTGTCCTTTTTAACAAAGGTTTATTAGTTGAACCACTAGTGGCAAATTCATTAAGAGAGGTTCTACCTATTATGCTGGATAAATCCATCCATCTGTTTATAAAATAATCATTCCCAGTTTTTTGAACCTCTGTAGTATCTAATATATCAATATAATTAGCATCAAAATGCATAATTAGGCTGTCAACAAACGGGAGTCCCGATACAAAGATGGGTTTACTAACTGACTGAATTCCTAATTTCCCAGATTTAGCTGCAGGTGTTACAGTAAAAATAATATGCCTACCTCCATAATCAGATAATTTACTACAAGTACTTTCACTTGAACCAAATTTATATATTGTTTCATTATCGATTAATTCATAATCTCTTGGAAATAAGGGAAAATAATATGAATTATTTAGTATATCATCATCTAAATTAAAATTAGGATCCTTTGGCATGGGCATATTATATTCTTGACCAGATACATACCATTCCACTTGATTCAATAAATGATCCCATTTGTATTTATCCAAATTTTTAAAATCTCCAATTATACTGAAATTGCTGGTACTATATCCATAATCTACTTGATTTGTTCCTTGTTTTAATTTGATTCCTATTGATTCTAAACTAACTAATTCCAATGGTTCAGGTTTTATATTTGAAACTAAGGTATAATAGTTTCTATTGTTATAGCTTTTATTTATTTCGTAATATTTAACTTTGACACCACCTAAATCAGAATTAAATATTGTCTTTTCTTTAAGGTCTAAACTGGGATTATTTATTATTTCAGCTTTTACTATATCAATTTCTTCTTCCATTTCTCTTTGGGATAGAAAAACGTCCCTAGTAATTTTTTTGGTTTGATTTAGAAACTTAAAGTGACTAGACATAGCCCCTAAAAAAGATACACTAATTATACCTAGTATAGCTAATGAGACTATTACTTCTATTAAGGTGAATCCTCTTTTATCTTTCATATAGACCACCTACTATTTCATTATTTGAGGACCAGTAGCTAACCAAAAGTCAGCCATTATATCAGTAGCAATATTTTTAAAAATTTCATCTAGGTTAAAATTCGGGTCATCGTATTTGTAACGTAAATTAGTATCAGTTCCGATACAGTCTCCTAGATAATTAATTTCTTTTGTAAGGCCGCTAGCATACCCTATAAGGTAACTTTTGATTCCGGTCCCCGAATCAAATGCCTTAATCTTATTTCCAACAGCTTTAACATATCCACTATTGTTAATTATCGTACTACCATTTCCTATAATTGAATAACTATCTACTGGACTATTTTTTTCCCCATAATAAACATAATAATCTGTCCTAAACCAATTATTTCTTGATTCTGTATGTGAAAAATTTAATGGCTCATCATCAGGATTGTTTTGGATAACATTTATATTGCCTCTATCCAAATAGAAACTTGATGAATTTGGAGTAAATCTCCAATTTGTTGCCCAATCGTATCTATTATGTGTGATACCATTTATTCTTTCAGTTCTCCTTGTATCTCTATAACTCCCATTATCATTCCACGTACCAGTATTTACTTGATATGTAGTTTCACCATCAACTAATAGAATCATATAATGATGGACTTGGTCCTTTTCTTTTATTGGCGTACCCATTTCATTCATCCTTGTTCTAAAATCCTCATGAAGATAATATGCCTGCCTCAAACCATCACCAGTATTAGTTCCACCAGATGCTTTCAATTTATCAACTTCATTAATTAAGGTATTTTTAGTAGAATTATTGTAAACTTCATATATTGGATAAGTAGAATTTGGATAATCATTTGCAGTGGGTACAGGATAATTTCCAGATGTTGAGAAAGTTACCAGTGATAAAAAAATATTTTCTTCATTAGCAAATTTTTGTATTATGCCATTTTCACGATTTCTACTAGTTCCAACCAAAGCTTCTCTAACATTTTTTATTCTTGCATTAGTATGCTCCCGTTGATTCTTGGGTGGTTTTTGACCATTAGGAGAATCATTCATACTTCCTGATACGTCTACAATAATGGTTATATATGCTATTTGGTTTTTTCCCTTACCTGAAGTTTGACCATCACCTCTAAAAGCCAATGCAATAGAGGGAGAGGAAACAGAACCTTTATCAGCTACTTGGATAGCATTGTTAGTTTCAACAGTGGATTCAAATATCAATTTTTCATTTGTTTTTTGATTAGTATTATCAGTATTGTAAGCATAAATTCTATACTTTAAAACACTATCGCTTCTAGCATCATTATCTTTCTCAAATTGTACATAGTATGAGATTCCTTCTGATTCTTCGACTATTACCTTTTCAATATGTTTATCTGAAAGTTTATCATATTCCATTATTACTATTCTCTTACCATCTGGTGATACCATAAAATAATTCCAGCCTGGATCCATTATATCCACAGATTCCACAAAAGATTTTGGAACTGCAAATATAGCTTTAGAATATCTTACAATGTCATTGGTCTTTTCTGTGGCCTTTCTTATATCAGATTGCATCGAATATTCTTTGAAGGTAAGTTTATGTGCCTTTGTTCCAAAAATAATGAGATTTGTACTAATTAAAATAACAATACTAATTAGACTTATAGCTAAGATTAGCTCTATTAAGGTAAAGCCATAGGTGCGTTTAGAAATCATATTTTACACCTCTTATTATTTCTCGAATTTTTCTCTAACAATTTGATTTGGATTTGCTTCATTTATTCGCATTGTAGATGAAACCTTTGTCTCCTTATCAACTAATTTCCCTATTGAAGTAATCTGTATCCAGTCTTTTTCGTCTTTTTTTACCCTCTTAATTGAAACTTCTGCTGTACCTCTTATTTTTCGCCCAACCTCTATGGTAATTGTATCTGTCAGAGGTTTATTTGAATTAGTCTTTAATTTTGTTATAGCAGTTTCAAATTTTTTTGGGTTATTTTCAGGATCCATTAGTGCAGCGTATGTTAAATCTATACCTGCATATGCAATATAATAAGTCTGTAGTCTTTCCTCTTGTTTTACAGTTTCATAAATATCTTGCCTTACTATATATACTATAGAACCCATAAGTATCATCAATACAGTGAATGATAAAAGCATCCAAATAAGTGCTGAACCTGTTCTTTTTTTAAAATACCATATTTTTTTCATAATATTTCCCCTTATTCAATTAAGAGTTCGCAATTGAATTATAAATTTGATTATGTAATCAAAGTAAAATAAAAGTTCATAATTCTTTCACCAAATAAAACAGTAATATAAAAACCTAATATAATAAAAGGTCCAAAAGGAATAGGATCCTTTCTATCCTTAATTTTCGTAATTAATAAAATAATAGATATAATAGCACCTAAAATAAAAGATAAAAATATATTTAACAAAATATATTTAATACCCAAAATAAATCCTAAAGCAGATATAAGAGTTACATCTCCTCCACCCATGCCACCTTTAGATAAAATAACTATAGCTAAAAATAGCCCTCCAGCTATTAATAACCCACCAAGGCTATTTAGAATTTGAGGAGGTACATTGTATAAATAATAGTTTAATATCTTATATAAAACAGATAAAATTAATAAAATAATTACTAGAACATCTGGTATTATCATCTCTTTTAAATCTATGAATGTAATAACTATTAAAACTGAAGAAATAAGTGATAAATAAATAAAATCTAAAGAAAGTTTAAAATAGTAAAATAAAATAAGATATATAATTGCATTTAATGTTTCTACTATTGGATATTGTATATTAATTTTTGTACTGCAATATCTGCATTTACCTTTGAGTAATATGTACGAAAATAACGGTATATTATCGTACCATTTCAAAGTAGTATTGCATATAGGACAGTGAGAGGAAGGAAAGACTATGCTTTCCTCCCTTGGTATCCTATATATACATACATTTAAGAAGGAACCTATAATTAGTCCATATATGAAGATTAGTGTGGTCATTTGGATGGTCCTCCTTTATTTAATTAAGATTAATTCTTACCACCAGTAACATCTACAACACCCGCGGTAGATATTGTGACTTTATAAGCAGGACCATTTTTCCAAGGGCTCTCAGGCCATTTATCTATATATTTTGTTGAATCAAATGTCGTTTTATCAGCTCCTGAATTACCTGTTCCTGTTGTTTCTACAGTGTCCGGACCATCTTCTACTAATGTGCCAATCCAAGCTACTTCTGCTCCTGGATTCCCATTTTCTGCTAGTGCAATATTAGCAGCACTTCTTAAAGTATTTAAGTTAGCTTCGTGTGAGTTATTTCGAGCAGTATCTTGTGCTCCAGTCAATCTAGGTATAGCCAATGCCGCCAAAATCCCTAATATTGCTATAACTACTACTAGTTCAATAAGTGTGAAACCTTTTCGATTTCTTTTTTTGTTAATCCACTTTAACATTTTATTTTTCCCCCTTGTTTTTGTTTTTTTGCTTGGTTTGCATTATATAAAGTTTATTAATGCCAGAGTCAATTCACAATGCACAGTTCACAATTCACAATTAAAGAGGAGATCCTTCGAAAGCAGTGATTATACTGTCCGTCTCAGGATGACAGCTTTGGTGAATTTAGATCTTAAAAGAGGAGATTCCTCCATTTCAGTCGGAATGACACCTTCGGTGTTTTTCATTATCAATTGTGCATTGTGAATCGTGAATTGTGAATTTTTCTTCTAAATCGTATTGACCACATCAAACATCGGCAATGCCATTGCTATGACTATGAATCCTATGACTACAGCCATACCAACTATAAGTATTGGCTCAATAAGAGTTGTCATTCGTTGAAGGCTTGTCTCAACTTCATCATCATAAAAATCTGCTGTTTTAAACAAGATTTCATCAAGTGAACCTGATTCTTCTCCAATTTTTATCATTGAATCTACCATGGGTGGGAAGATTCCCACATCCTTTATGGTTCTGGAAAGTGGTATGCCTTTTCTAATATTGTCTATACCTTCATTTATACTTTCTTCAACAACTACATTGTTTACAACCTTGCCTACTACCTCCATGGATTTTATAAGAGGTATACCTGATGACATTAAGGTTGATAGTGTTCTTGTAAATCTAGATGTAATAATCTTTGATGTTGTAATCTTAATAAAAGGTAATTTTATTTTTAAATTGTCAAAAAATCTTCTACCATCATCACTCTGTTTGAAAAGAGTAATACCTGAGACTAACGCTACTAAAACTCCACCATATATATACCAATGGGTTTTTAATGAGTCACTTAGATTTATTAAAAACTGTGTAGCTCCTGGTAAAGGTGCATCACTGCCTTCAAACATACCAACAAATGTTGGTAAGACAGCTACTAGCATAAAAATCACTACTGCAATTGATACTACAATTAGTGCTGCTGGATAGATAAGTGATGATTTTATTTTATTTTCCAATCTATTTTCTTTTTCAAAATGTATTGCCATTCTCTCCATTATAGTATCAAGATTTCCACTTACTTCACCGGCTTCTACCATACTTGTTAGAATTGTTGGAAATATCTTTTTATGCTTTTTCATGGCTTCAGATAATATGAAACCTTTTTGTACATCTTCATTAATGGATATAATCGCCTTTCTTAAGGTTTTATTTTCTGTTTGAATTGCCAATATATCCAAGCATTTTACAATACCTAATCCTGCATCTATCATGGTGTAGAATTGCCTGCAAAATACTGCCAGATCCTTTTTCTTAACTTTTGGCTTAAATAGCTGAACTTGTGCATCTGCTTCAATATCTTTCTCTACTGATATAGGCATATAATCCTTTCCCTTTATCATTGACAATACATCAGATTCACTATTAGCCTCATAGAAACCTTCAACGATTTGCCCTGATTGTGTTACGGCCTTATATCTGTATACCATAATAATCCCTCTACATTATATATTTTTTCATTTCTTCCTGATTTATAGCTTGCATTAGGGCAACTTCTTTTTTTATTAGCCCTTTTATATAAAGTTGTATCAAGGAACTATCCATTGTCTGCATATTGTATTTAGCACCTGTTTGAATTACTGTATCAATTTGATGTATCTTGTCCTCTCTAATAAGATTTCTTATGGCAGGAGTGGCTATCATAACTTCAAATGCAGCTACTCTTCCATGTCCATCAGACTTTTGTACAAGTTGTTGAGATATTACTCCTTGAATTACAGAGGATAGTTGAATCCTTACCTGTTGTTGTTGGTGAGATGGAAATACATCTATAATCCTATCTATTGTCTTTGCAGCTCCTAATGTATGTAGAGTGGATAACACCAAATGACCTGTTTCAGCGGCAGTTAAGGCAATGCTTATGGTTTCTAAATCCCTCATTTCTCCAACAAGTATTACATCTGGATCTTGCCTCAACGCCCCACGCAATGCATTTGCAAAACTCTGTGTATCACTACCTATCTCCCTTTGATTTACTATAGCCTTGTTGTGCCTATGTAGATACTCCAAGGGATCCTCTAATGTTAATATATGACAATTTCTTTCTTGATTTATCTGGTTGATTACAGATGCTAAAGTTGTGGACTTTCCACTACCAGTGGGTCCAGTTACTAGAATTAAGCCTCTTGGCAATCTTGCCAACTCACTTACTACCTTTGGTAATCCTAATTCTTCCATAGTTGGTATATCCCTTGGTATAATTCTAAGAGCCAATCCATAACTGCCTCTTTGCTTATATGCATTTACCCTATACCTACCTATGCCTGGGCTTGAATATGAAAAATCCAACTCTCCCTTTTCTTCTAATATCTTAAACTGTTTTTCATTTAATGCTTCCAATGTTAAAGCTTTTGTATCATTTGGTGTTAAAGGTTTATCATCTAGTTTAACAAGTTCTCCAAATATCCTATAAGTAGGTGGTATACCAACAGTTAAGTGAATATCAGAAGCTTTTTTCTCTGTTCCCAAGTTTACTATTTCAAGTAAATTCATATAATCCTCCTATCCTAATGTAAATCCAACCCTCATTACTTCTGAAAAGGTTGTTTTACCCTGTAATGCTAAATCCAACGCTGACTGAAATAATGTAGTCATTCCATCTTCTATTGCTGCTTCTCTAATTACATCAGTTGTCGAATTTGAATCTATTAACCTTCTAATATGTTCATTAATAGGCATAATTTCATGTACAGCAGACCTACCTTTGAAACCTTGGTTACAGGAGTTGCATCCAATAGGCTTATATAGTTCTATATTCCTGTCCACTGGTATTCCTAACATTTTCTTTTCTGTATAATCAATTTCATAAGGTTGTTTGCACTTATCACAAAGGACTTTTACCAGTCTTTGTGATACTATCCCTACAACTGCAGAGGATACTAAATATGGCTCAATCCCCATATCTACTAATCTAGCTATGGTGGAAGGACTATCATTTGTGTGAAGAGTTGACAACACTAGATGTCCAGTAATTGCAGCCCTAATGGCTATTTCAGCGGTCTCGCTATCTCTTATCTCACCAATCATTATAGTATCAGGGTCTTGTCGCAAAATAGACCTTAATCCCGTAGCAAATGTTAGACCTGTTTTAGGATTGACTATTACTTGATTAATACCATGAAGCTTGTACTCAACTGGATCTTCTACAGTGATAACATTTTTTTCAATTACGTTTAATTCTTTTAAAACTGTATAAAGAGTCGTTGTTTTACCACTTCCTGTTGGCCCAGTAACTAAAATCATTCCATATGGTTGTGATAAAATTTGATCAAATATTTCCAAATTTCTTTTACTGAAACCTAATCCTTCTTTAGTAAAATTAAAACTAGATTTATCTAAAAGCCTTATTACTATCTTTTCACCGTATACAGTTGGCAATGATGAGATTCTCATATCAATCTCTTTATCACCAATTTTAGTTTCAATTCTACCATCTTGTGGGACCCTTTTTTCAGCTATATTCATTTTCCCAATAATCTTTATTCTAGTAACTATAGCAGATAGATTAGATCTAGGTAGTGACATTATCTCCCTTAAATCACCGTCAATACGAAATCTAACTCTTATCTCATCTTGATATGGTTCAATATGAATATCAGATGCTCTAGTATTAATAGCTTGTTCTATAATTGAATTTAATAATCTCACAATAGGTGCAGCAGCGACTTCTGTTACCTCTTCACTTTCCATATCATCATTGTCTGTAAAGATGGTATCGGTAAATTCCTCTAAAACTTTTTTTGTACTTTCTCCACTATAATATCTATCTATAACCCTATTTATTTCTTCTTTGGTTGCCATAACTAATTCTAAATCCATCTTTGTAAAAAGTTTTACATCGTCTATAGCAACAAAATTTAACGGGTCTACCATAGCTATTATCAATTTATTATCCCTTTTATCTATAGCTATTAAGTTATATTTTCTAACTATAGATTCGGGAATTAAGGTAACTATGCTTTGATTTATTTCGTATTTATTTAAATCTACCCTTGGAAAGCCTAGTTGAAATTCTAAAGCTTGTACAATATCATCAGAGGACAACCAACCTTTTTGAACAATTATTTCGCCTATTTTATTTTTTGTATTTTTTTGAATTTCTAAGGCTTCATTTAATTGTTTAGATGTTATCTTTCCTGCATATAATAAAAGTTCACCTATTTTTAGATTTGATTTATTAACGTCATCCATATTTTTCATCCTTTTATTTCTAATGTGATATTTATTCGACATTTGAACCAGAAATTCCTTCTATTAATTAAATATTTTACAAATATTTTTAAATTAGTATAGTAATATAAAATGATTATCTATGTATATTCTCTTAATTCATAAATGAAATTATATCCTTATTCGACAAAAAATTCAACTATATCTAAATTTTTGATTCATTATTAATTTAAAAAAATACATTATCATTTATGATTATGTTTATTATGATATCAAATGGATAGTTTATACAAAAGAACAAAAACTTAGCCTTAATAAAAAAAATTTTAAGTGTAAGACTATCAATAGGAGGTGGAATATTTGAAAACAAAAAAAATAACATTAATAGCTTTAAGTTTGATTATCCTTGTGGCAGTTGCAGGATGTAAACCAACAAATACTGGATATAACACAAGACTTGGTACCCAAACTAGGATAGGTATGAATACCCCATCAGGAAATGGCGGATGGCCAGACAACACTGTTGGAAACCGAAATCTAACAGGGCAAAGTACAATGCTCAACAGAAATAACACCTTTGGGTTAAATGACGGTTGGAACAACGGTTTTGATGGATTTGGATTTAATACAGGATTAAATACAGGGTTAAATACCGGGTTGAATACCGGATTAAATGATGGTTTGAACAACAACAGATTTAATAATACTGGAATTACCAACAATAATCTATCAACTAGTTTAGGTAATGTTGGTACTAATGCAAATGACTTAGCTAGAAGAATAGCTACATTACCAGAAGTTACTAGTGCATCTTGTGCCATAGCTAACAATAAAGCAGTTGTAGGCTTAAAGCTAAGAAATAATCAAGCTCTAGGTTCAGCTTTAAGGCAACGAATCGAAACTATGGTTAGAGACACTAATAGAAATATAACACAGGTTTCAATAACTACCGATCCTAGTCTATTTACACGAATACAAAACTTATCTAGTGGAGTTACCAGTGGTAATACAATGCAAAACTTCACTACTGAAATTGAAGATTTAATTAGAAGAATTACACCAAATACTACTACTATAACAAGATAGAAAAAAAGAGGCTCACTAGAGTCTCTTTTTTCATGCATATTTACACATTGCTTTATTTAATTTTTCAATAGCCCTTGATTCGATTCTTGATACATAGGATCTAGAGATACCAAGAAGAGCCGCTATTTCACGTTGAGTCTTACAATCACCATCTACCAAACCATATCTTAATTCAATAATTACCTTTTCTCTGGATTTTAAAACTTCATTAATAGCCTTATATAATCTCTTTGTTTGTATCCTAAGTTCTACTTCGTCAAGTATTTGATCTACATCTGAGCCTAATATATCAAGAAGATTTATTTCATTTCCTTCTTTATCAGTTCCAATAGGTTCATGTAAGGATAATTCTATTTTTAATTTTTTAGATGACCTTATAGTCATTAAAATCTCATTTTCTATGCATCGTGCAGCATATGTTGCAAGTCTTGTACCCTTATTAGGATTAAAAGTTGAAATTGCTTTAATAAGCCCAATAGTACCAATTGATATTAAATCATCTATATCCTTCCCTGTATTATTATACTTTTTTACTATATGAGCAACTAATCTTAAATTCCTTTCTATAAGAATTTTTTTTGCATCCTCTGAACCATTATGATAGGCAGTTAAATAATATTCCTCTTCATCCTTTTCTAAAGGTTTTGGGAATGAATTTGAATTTATCATATAGCCACAAAGGACAACAAACGGCCTTAGAAAAACATTTAATAAAAGAATAATTAATTTATCCATAAAAAAAGCACCCCCAATGATTAATTATATGATTGAGGGTAAATTCTTGTGCTAGTACAAAGGATATATTTTATTTATTTCTTTTGCAATTTTTTCAAAAATAGGAGCTGCAGATTTTGAACCTGAGTGTCCTTCTTCGACTAATACTGTTATCACATATTTTGGATTATTCTTAGGAAAATATCCTGCAAACCAACCATGAATAGTATTGCTTTTATTTAAAATTGCTTCAGCTGAACCAGTTTTTCCTCCCCCTCCGCCTACTTCATACAAATCAAGTTCTTTTCCTGTTCCATTTTCAACAACACTATTTAAGTATTCCATTGCTAATTCACTAGATGATACAGATAAAACCCTTTTATCATCTTCTCTATTATACTCTTTTATAACAACTCCATCTTTATTAGTGATACCCTCCACTAAAGTTAAATGCTTTTGTACTCCTTTATTGGCTATTATAGTCATTAGATTTGCTATTTGCAAAGGTGTAACCTCAATTTTTCCTTGGCCTATAGAAATATTTCCTATAGCTGGTCCTAAAAGTTCATCACCTTTTGGTAATTTTCCACCTACTTCTTCAAGCAAACCTATATTTATCTTTGAGCCAAAGTTCAATTTTTCAGCCATTTCAATAATCTTTTTACCACCTAATTGTTTTCCTAATTGTATAAATACTGAATTACAGGACCTTTCGAATCCTTCTTTTAAATTTAAATATCCATGTTCACCTGTGCATTTTATCCTTACATTTCGAATATCTTCATAGCCCTTGCAATAATATTCTTTATCAAATAAATCAATTTCTTCTTCAAAAGCAGTTAGTAAAACCACTGTCTTAAAAATTGAACCAGGAGGATAACCAACTTGAATTGCTTTATTGTATAAAGCCATATCAGTACTGTCTAAATAATATTCAACTTTTTCTTGATTATAATTGGGCCTTGAGCAAATCGTTAAAATTTTTCCTGTATCAACTTCTGTTACTATTACAGCACCATTGATATTATCTTCATCTAGAATACTCTCTACACTTTCTTGAATATTATAATCTATAGTAAGTTTTACTCCTGTTGGATTGTTGGGATCAGTTGTTTCACTTACAAATTCAGCACCACCTAATATCATAGAATGACTTTTGTCGTACTCTATAAAAAGAGATTTTTTTTCTGTATTTTGTAAAAATTCATCATAAACTTTCTCAATCCCTGATTCACCATAATTATCTTTTTTATTTACGTATCCAATTACATGAGATAAAAGGTTATTGTCTGAATATCTCTCTACAACATCGACTAAAAATACATTTAGAGGTTTGTTATCTATCCTTATATTGTTCTTTAAAGGTATTTGAATGATATCATCATTGGAATTAATTAAATCCAATATTTCATGCTTATCTAAGGATGTATATTCTAAGACTATATTTAACATGTGTTCATTATATTTTAGTATATCATTTGTTAATATAATGCTCTGTGTACTTTTAGTATTGGTTAAAGGCACAAGATTTCTATCATATATTATTCCTCTTTTTGGAGATAAGGAGATTTCCCTTCCCCTTTGTTTTAGTGCTTGTTCAGAGTAAACAGGATTTTTATATATTTGAATAAAATAAAGTCTGAAGCCCAGTAGCAAAGAAAAGATTGTGGCATAAACCCCTAGTATGATAAGTCTTTTTTTAAATATTTTTTTATTATCATTATTTTCCATAAAAACCCCCCATAAGTTAGTATTGGCAACCTATGGGGAGAATATACTCGTCAATTCACAATGCACAGTTCACAGTTCACAGTTATTTGGGTCATACTATTGAGCCTTCTAATTTAGACCCTAGCCTTCCGCTTTCACAATTGTGATTTGTGCATTGTGAATTGTGAATTCTTCTATTTATTAATGATTTCATTTATCTTTGCAACTATAATATCGATTGCTACTTTATTATAACCGCCTTCAGGAATTATAATATCTGCATATCGTTTTGTGGGTTCAACAAATTGCAAATGAGCTGGTCTTACTGTACCCATATATTGTAATATAACAGAATCTAAAGTTCTGCCTCTATCTTTTATATCCCGGAGTATTCTTCTAATAACCCTTACATCCGAGTCTGTGTCAACAAAAATTTTAATATCTAATAAATCTCGGATTTCTTCTTCAAATAAAATCAAAATCCCTTCAAGAATAATAATATCTTTAGGCTCAACTTTTTCAGTTTCTTTTTTTCTATTATGAATTTCAAAGTCATATATAGGCTTATCTATTGCCTTACGATTTATTAAATCCTTTAGATGTTTAATTAATAATTCATTGTCAAAGGCAAAAGGATGATCATAGTTGGTTTTAACTCTTTCTTCGAAAGATAGATTGCTCTGGTCCTTATAATATGAATCCTGTTCAATTATAGCTACGTTTTTTTCTGTTATCTCCTTTAAAATCTCTTTTGTAACCGTGGATTTACCAGAGCCTGTCCCTCCAGATATTCCAATTATAATTGGACTCTTCATATTTATCAATCCTCTCTTTCTTTTCTTATTAGATAAAATCTATCTACTTTATTGTTCATTTTCATCTTTATGATCTGTTGGGGATGTGGTGCTACGTCTATTGGATTTCCTTCTTCATCCCACATATTTTCAATTTTTTGCGAAAAGTGATTTACATTGGGACCAAATATTTCTATCTCTTCTCCAACAAACATTCTATTTCTTTGTTCTATGGTGGCAATTCCAGATTTCTCATCGTAGTCTAAAATCATGCCCACAAAATCATAGCCCCTAATATATGAACTTGTTTCATAATTTAATGATTTATAATCTGGCCTCCCATAATAAAATCCTGTTGTAAAATCCCTATAGCTTACTTTTTCAATTTCTTCAAGCCACTTTTCATTATATCTATATCCTTCTGGATTCTTATAATATTCATCTATAGCCATCCTATAAGACCTTATGACTGTGGCAACATAATATGAAGATTTAACCCTTCCTTCGATTTTAAAACTCCTAATTCCTGCTTTAATTAACTCAGGAATATGTTCTATCATGCAAAGATCTTTTGAGTTAAAAATAAAAGTTCCCTCTTCATGTTCTTCAACGGGGAAATACTCCCCTGGTCTTTTTTCTTCAACAACATAATATTTATATCTACAGGGATGTGCACAATCACCTCTGTTAGCATCTCTACCAGTCATATAGTTACTAATTAAACATCTTCCAGAGTATGACATACACATTGCACCATGTACAAATGCTTCTATTTCCAAATCATCAGGGATTTTCTTTGTAATGTCTTCAATTTCCTTTAGGGACAATTCCCTTGCCAAAACAACCCTTCTTACACCTAGATTGTACCAGAACATAATGGTTTCATAGTTTGTTACACTAGCCTGAGTACTAATGTGTATAGGCATATCGGGTACAGTTCTCTTGATTATAGTAAACATACCTGGATCAGATACTATAACTGCATCAACATTTATTTGTTTTAAACTAATTACATAATCTTCTAATCCTTCTAAATCTTCATTATGAGGCACGATATTTAAAGTTACATAAACCTTTTTATCTCTTTCATGAGCGAATTTTACACCTTCTTCTATATCCTTAAGTGTAAAATTTTTAGAAGCCTTTCTAAGTCCAAAAGCTTCTCCTCCAAGATATACTGCATCAGCACCATAAATAATTGCCATCTTTAGCTTCTCTAAATCTCCTGCTGGTGCTAGTAGCTCTACTCTACCCATTTAGTCACTCCTCCTTATATGTAATAGCTACACCATCCCCTAAGGGTATAACACATGAAGTATAGCCTTCTATCTCATTAATATATTTTAAAAAACTTCTTAGTCTCTTTACTATAGTTTTCTTTCTTCTAACAACTAGAGAATCAGTGGCAACCATTCCTTTAAACAATACATTGTCCGAAACCAAGAGTCCTCCCGGCTTTAAAAACTTAATCAAATAATTAAAGAATTCTAAATACTGTCCCTTAGCTGCATCTAAAAATATAAAATCATAGATTTCATTTAAATTTGGAAGTATTTCTTCAGCTTCCCCTTCAATTATCTTTATTCTATTTTCATAGGGGGTTTTTGATATGTTATCTTGAGCTAATTTTATCATATCTTTATTACGCTCTATAGTTGTAATCATAGAATTTCCGTCAGTTGCTTCAGCCATAATCAATGCAGAGTACCCAATTGCAGTACCGACTTCTAAAATATTTTGGGAACCTTTTGATTTTAAAAGGACCTTTAACAACTGTGCCACTTCTGGTTCTATTATTGGTACATGATTTTCTTCTGCATACCTTTCTAATTTCTTAAGATAATCATTATTTTCAGGTGTTATATTTCTTATATATTCCTCTATATATTCTTCATTTATATTGCTCATTTTATCATCCTTTATAATCAATTCACAGTTCACAATGCACAATTCACAATTATTTGGATCAGTCTCAAGGGTCTCAAAAGAAGAGATTATTTGACACATAATTAATAATCAAATTACAAACTATTAATTAACACAAAATAATAGGTGTTTCCACCTATTAATTTTTGGGTTTTGCTTGTAAATGGTCATTATAATTTGTTGTAAAAGTATGGGTACCATCAGCTCCTGTTAAAACAAAGAAAAGATAATCAACATCAGCTGGGTTCATAGCTGCAATTAATGATTTTTCTCCTGGTGATGCTATTGGTCCAGGTGGCAATCCCTGATTAATATAGGTATTATAAGGCGATGGAGTTTGAGTTTCTGCAGTGCTCAAAACCTCTTTTCGTGTCCCTAATATATATTGTACAGTAGCACAGGATTGTAACATCATACCCTTTTCTAATCTATTATGAAATACAGCAGAGATTAATGGTCTTTCACTATCTACCTTGCCTTCCCTCTCAACTATTGAGGCAAGAGTCACTGCCTCATTAAGTGTTAGATTCATTTCCTCTAATTTATCTGCTACATCTTTTTTGTAGATTACTTCGAATTCAGTTAACATCTTTGAAATAATTTCTTCTTCTTTAGAACCTTTATAGATTTCATAAGTTGAAGGGAATAAAAACCCTTCTAAGCTCTGATTATCTTCTAATTCTCTAAGAAATTCATATTTATCTTCAAAATTATTTTTACTGCTTGCCAATTCAATAAATCTATCTTTATCTACTAATCCCTCATTAGATAGCTTTTCGGCTATTTGTTCAAGCTCATAGCCTTCCGGAATAGTAAATCTAACTGTATTATCAGATCTTCCACCGTTGGTTAACTCAACAATGATTTTTTTTAAATCCATGTCAGTTTTTAACTTATACTTACCAGCTTTCAATTTTCCATCAGCATTTAGAGATTTTACCTGATATTTAAAGATTAATTTGTTTTTTATAAGTCCATTATCAAATAGAATTTCAGATATTTTATTTGTTGAACTTCCTGAAGGAATTTCAATATCTACAAATGATGGATTCTCTGTTTCCATAGGACTTAAGCTACTTATATAGTAGTTTCTTGTCCAAAATACCACCATAATAATTAATAGAATAAATAAACCTAAAATAAATGAGACCTTCTTCTTTCTCTTAGACATTTCCATTTTATCTCACCTTTATTACCATTCTCTTATATTCGTTGCTTTTTCATATACATATAAAATAACTGATCCAAATATCAATACAGAAGCCAATTCACCAAGTCCTATACCCAAAACAGTGTATATGTAAGGAACTCTTGTAAAATAAGATACCCAAATAGAAACAATTAACCCATTTAAAACAACTGGTGGTATGATGCCAGTAAATTTGTTTTTCATCTTAGAAGTAAGAAAAGCTGCTATTAAAGTAACTAAGCTTCCACCTATGATATCTATAAGACCAAAACCAGAATAAGGTGCTAATAGTAAATTAGATAGTAAACAGCCAACAAATAATCCTGGAATTGCAGCCGATTCTACTAAAGGCAACAAAGTTAAACCTTCAGCAAGTCTTAATTGGACTGGACCAAATGTTAGATTTGCAAAAGGAATTGGTATTATTTGTATTAAAACCAAAACTATATAAATTGCTGCAATTAAACTTGCCTTAGTAATATATCTTATATTCATATAAACCTCCATAAAAACAATTAAGAATTAAGAATTAAGAATTCTTTTGCTTTACAATTATTAATTTTTAATCTTTAATTTTTAATTATTATAAGTTCAAAATTAGTGGTAATATAATTGGTACGCTAATTGTACATATAACACCAGTGATAAATGCAATGATGGATATTTCTGAGTCTGTTGAACTTGCTATAACAGGAAGACTTGTATCCATTGCTGTTGCTCCAGCTGGTGCAATAGCTTCATATTTCCCAATATATTTTGCCACTAAAGGAATTGTTATAAGTGCGATTATTTCTCTTACTACATTCGATAAAAATGCTAATGTAGATATTTCGGTAGAATGATTAGACAACAATATCGAAGATAGGGTATACCAACCCATACCTGAACCTACGGCACTGGCATATTTTACAGGAATATCTAAAATAACTCCTCCTACAATACCTCCAATTAAGCTTCCAGATATTATTGCAAAAGGTATTAGAAGAATTTTAAACCCTATAACTTTGATTTTTTCAAAAACATCCTGATGTCTACCTATATCTATTCCTACAAAAAATAATAAAATCATCAGTCCAGCATCTATTACTATATCAGTAGCACCTGATATAGATGGAGGAAGAACAAAATATCCCAATAAAATGCCTAGACCTACAGATATTAGAATATTAAGACTCAATTTCATTCTCCTTCCTTATAAATAACTTTCTTATAATAAAAACAAACAATATACTAAATCCAACAGTAAATATACTCATTATAATAGCTTTAAAACCTATGCTGAAAAATGAATATATTACTTTTTCATCAATTCCAATTTTTATTCCCATTATTAGTAACAAAAATAATAGGCTTAAGGTTTGAATAATATTTAATTTATCTAAAATTTTATCACTTATTTTGCCCTTATAGCTTATAAAGGCTCCCAACAAAATAGCGCTTAAATATAATAATAATCTGATGCCCACCTATTTACTCCCCTTTTCTTAATTATTATACCATATAAATTTAAATATAAATAGTAAAATCCCTAGTACCCTAGGGACATTACTACACTTCCATTATAATTGGTAAAATCATTGGATTTCTCTTTATCTTTTCATAAATATAATCCCTTAATGCTTCTCTTATATTTGATTTAAGTGTTGCCCAGTCAGTAATTTTTCTTTTCTCACATTCATCTAAAACTTTTTTTACAACTCCCCTAGCCTCTTCCATTAAGTCTTCAGATTCCCTTACATATACAAATCCCCTAGAAATAATATCTGGACCAGCAATTACTGCACCATCTTGCTTGCTCATAGTTACCACTATTACTATTAAACCATCTTCTGATAAATGCTTTCTATCCCTTAATACTATATTTCCTACATCGCCTACACCTAATCCATCGACTAAAATGTTCCCTGCTTGGACGCTTGGTCCTAAGCTTGCAGTATCTTTTGTAAACTCAAGAGTTTGCCCATTATCCAGTATAAAGATATTTTCCCTTGGTGTACCTAATGAGTGGCTTAAATCAGCATGAACCTTTAAATGTCTATGCTCCCCATGCACAGGTATAAAAAACTTAGGTTTTACTAAAGTGTGAATCAATTTTAATTCTTCTTGACAAGCGTGTCCTGATACGTGGACTTCTGCCAATGCTTCATAGACCACTTTTGTTCCATTTTCAATAAGCTTGTTGATAATCCTGGAAACAGTCTTTTCATTACCAGGTATTGGAGATGCAGAAATAATTACTAAATCATCAGGTAAAAGTTCAATCTTTCTATGTTCAGAAAATGCAATTCTTGTCAATGCAGACATTGGTTCACCTTGGGAACCTGTAGTAATAATTACTAGTTCATCTTTTCTATATTTATTCATATCATTTATATCTATAAGTGTTCCTTCCTGCATCCTTAGATATCCTAATTCATAGGCTACTGTAACAGTATTTACCATGGATCTTCCAGAAAGGACAACCTTCCTATTGTATAGCTCTGCAGCATCTATAATTTGTTGAATTCTATGAACATTTGATGCAAAAGTTGCTACTAGTATTCTACTATCTGCCTTAGAAAATAAATCCTTAAATGTATCACCTACACTTCTTTCGCTCATGGTATATCCATGCCTTGTAACATTGGTACTATCTGATAAAAGAGCTAATACTCCCTTAGATCCTAATTCAGCAAAGCGATTTAAATCTATGACTTTTCCAGAAATAGGTGTATAATCTATTTTAAAATCACCAGTGTGTATTATTGTACCTACATTTGTGTGTATTGCTAAAGCAACACTATCTGGGATACTATGATTAGTTCTTATGAATTCTACTTGGAACTCTCCTAATTTTATTGTATCACCAGTATTTACAACATTTAATTCCGCATCACCTAAATTGTGTTCTTTCAATTTTGTATTAAGCAAACCTAGTGTTAATTTAGTACCGTATATTGGAACGTTAATTTTCTTTAATACATATGGAATTGCACCTACGTGGTCCTCATGACCATGGGTCAAAATTAAGCCTTTGATTTTTTCTTTATTTTTTATTAGATATGTAATATCTGGTATTACTATATCTACGCCTAACATTTCATCTTCTGGGAAAGTCATACCGCAATCTATTATAATTAAATCATCCTTATATTCAAATACAGTTATGTTTTTTCCGATCTCACCTAATCCCCCAAGAGGAATTATCTTCAATTTATTTGCTTTCGCCAATCTCTATCACTTCTCCTTATCCACCTTATCTAAACATTTTTTACAATAACCATAAAATTTAACATTATGGTCCACAATTTTAAAATTTCCATCTTTCTCAATTTTGTTTTCCAAACTTTCCAATAAGTCTAATTTAACCTCTATTACATTTCCACAATTTAAGCATATTAAATGATGATGCTGGTGATTTTCTTCTCCTAAATTCAATTCATAACGACTTAAACCATCATCAAAGTTAATTTTATAAACAATATTTAATTTTTCAAATAGTTGTAAAGTTCTATAGACCGTTGCAATACCTAAATCTGAATTTTCCTTCGAGACAATATTAAATACATCTTCACAGCTTAAGTGTTTGTTATTATTATTTAATAATGTCTTTAAAATATCCTTTCTTTGGTTTGTTAACTTGTAACCTTCTTTTTGTAATATGTTTTTATATCCATTAATATCCACTTTATCACCCGTTCAAGGTATAATTATTATTGCAAATGTTCTTTAATTAATTCCTCATATGCTTCTTCTGCTTCTTCAAGCTCATCATCATCTATGCCGACTAAGATTTCGTCGCCATTATCATCTAATTCTACCCTTAAGATATACGTTGCTGATTCAATATCATCAGCAGGTAACATAGCTACATAATCCGTATCATCTAAGCTAAATTTAGCTTTTATTATAAACTCCATTTCATTTCCTAATTCGTCATAAAATAAATGTCTTTGACCCATATTAACCCTCCTTTTTCATATCCAAATAAGTTTGTAATATATATGTAGCAGCTATTTTATCTATTACTTTTTTTCTTTTCTCTCTGCGAACATCACTTTCAATAAGAATTCGCTCTGCAGCAACAGTAGTTAGTCTTTCATCTATATATATTATATCGACTTTAAATTTATTTTTAACCTTATCTGCAAATTTAATAACCTTTTCACCTTGTGGTCCAATGGTTCCATTCATGTTTTTTGGTAATCCTACAACTACTTTTTTTGCTTGAAATTCATTTATATATGATTCAAGGACCTGAAAATCCTTTACTTTACTTTCCCTTTTAATTGTAGTTACTCCTTGAGCCGTTAGCTGTAAAAGATCACTAACAGCAACTCCAATAGTCTTATCTCCAATATCTAAACCTAATATACGTTCCATAACATTCTCCATTAAATTACTTTTATACAAAATTCTGGACAGGTAATTGCACAATATCCGCATAAAATACATTTATCATTTGGTACAGCATGGTTATCTATTATTGTTATTCCTTCTTGCTTACATCTTTTAACACACTTTCCACAACCTATACAATAATCAGCAACTATTAATTTTCTGTTCTTCTTTTTAAGTGTTTTTTTGATATCCTCTGGTATATATCCTTTTTCAAGCAAGCTAATATTTGCATCTATTTCCTCTATTGATTGTAACCCTATTGCTATAGAATGTACATAGGGAATTTCCTTTACAAAATTAAATGCCTCTTCAACGTTTCTTATTAAATGGCCTCCACCCAAAGGTTTCATCCCATATATACCTTTTCCTAAAGCATTTAAATCTTCTAACTCCCTTAACATTTCATTTATAGTTCCATCAAGAATTCCTATACCATATTTATTTATTATAGGATGAACGATCTGGATTTCTTTAAATTCCTTCGCTCCTAATACCCCTGCTATTTTGTGAGTTGATATACCAAAGGCCCTTATTTTACCCATTTCCTTAGCTTTTAAAAAATATTCTACTGCTTCATAATGTCCTCTAATAGTATGAATGCTTTCTTGTTCATGTAATAAAAATATATCTATATAATCTGTTCCAATCTCTTTTAATGCTAATTCCAGGCTTCTTTCTGCCATTTCCTTTGTATATGCATAGGTTTTAGTAGCTATTATATATTCTTCCCTTTTTATACCTTTTAAAGCTTCTCTTATATAATTATAATTTTCATAAATCTCTGCCGTATCTAAAAAATTGATACCTTTATCAAACGCATAATTAATAAGATAGGCACCCTCTTTAACAGAAAGATTCGCTTGAAATGGAGTCATTGTAAGGGAACCGAAGCATAATCTTGAAACCTCTATTTTAGTATTACCTAGTATTACCTTCTCCAACTTTACACTTCCTAATCTAGTTTAGATAAACAATAGGATGGATAGTATAAAGAAATACACTATCCATCCTAATATCATTTTTCTTTACCTTCATTTAAATATGATCTTAAAATATCTTCTAACAGTTCATCTCTTTCCATCTTTCTTATTAAAGATCTTGCATTATTATGACTAGTTATATATGTGGGATCCCCTGAAAGAATATATCCAATTATCTGATCTATTGGGTTGTATCCCTTTTCCTCCAAAGCATTGTAAACTGACATAAGGATTTCCCTTGGTTCTATTTGATTGTCTCTTGGTGGTTCAAATTTCATGGTTTCATTAAAATTATTACTCATATACAACACCCCCCATATATATTATAGCAAAACAAATCTCAATTCACAATTCACAGTTCACAATTCACAATTATTTGGGTCATGCAATTGAGCCTTCTAATTTAGACCCCAGTCTTCCGCTTTCACAATTGTGATTTGTGCATTGTGATTTGTGAATTTACTTCACTTGTTCTTCAATCAATCTAGCTACTATTGATAGGGATTCATCTACTTTTGACACATCCTTGCCTCCAGCTTGTGCCATATCTGGTCTTCCGCCTCCACTACCACCAGATACTTTTGCCACCTCTTTAATAATATTACCTGCTAAAATCCCTTTTTTGTTGATATCTTTAGTAACCATAACTACATAAGATATCTTTTCATTTAAAACAGATGCTAATACTACTACACCTGAACCTAGTCGATTTCTGATTTCATCACCTAGATTTCTTAAACTATTCATATCCATATCTTTAACCTTATAAACTATATAAGGTATTTCTTTGACAACATTTTTACTATCAAGGATTTCATCAGCAATATTTGATGATAACTTCCCTTTTAGTTTTTCTATCTCTTTTTCTTTTTCCTTTACTTCTTCGGTAATTTGTGTTGCTTTTTCTATCAAATTTGTCTTATTTGTTTTTAAAACATGACTAATTTCATCTAATTCATTTTCAACTGAATTCAATAGCTCTAATATAGATAAACCTGTTATAGCCTCAATCCTTCTAATTCCAGATGCTATACTAGTTTCTGATATTATTTTGAATAATCCTATATTGGATGTATTTCTAACATGGGTTCCGCCACATAGTTCTTGTGAATAATCTCCCATTTTTACTATTCTAACATCGTTTTTATATTTATCCTCAAACAATCCTATAGCACCTAATTCTTGAGCTTCTTTTAGGGTAGTCTCAATTACTTTAACATCTAAGCTATTTAATATCATTTCATTTACTCTATTTTCAATTCTTTTTAAATCTTCTTTAGTTATACCTTCAAAATGAGTAAAGTCAAATCTCAGTCTATTTGGCAATACTAATGAACCTGCTTGGTTTACATGTCCTCCTAAAACTTCTTTTAATGCCTTATGAAGTAAGTGAGTAGCAGAGTGGTTCCTTCTAATGGAGTCACGTCTTCCCTCATCCACCATAGCAGTAACCTTTTCTCCTAATCTTACTTTACCCTCTACAACTTTTACATTATGAATTTTTATATCATCATTCACTTTTGTATCAATAACTTCAAGCTTAAGGTCATTTCCTATAATCTCACCAATATCTCCAACCTGACCACCAGATTCGCCATAGAATGGAGTTTCCTTTAATACAACTATTCCCTCTTCATCTTTAGACAGTTCATCTACCTTTATATTATCTTTTAATATTAAAACAATCTCGGTATCTAATTTAGTTGCTTCATAGCCTTTAAATGTGGATTTAATATCTTTAAATAACTCCTTGCTTTCTTTATCTCCCCAACCGCTATCTCCATCATCTCTAGACTTTCTAGCCCTGTTTCTTTGCTCTTCCATATTTAATTTAAATTCTTCTTCATTAAGGCTTAAATTTCTCTCTAGTAATATTTCTTTAGTTAAATCCAATGGGAAACCATAGGTATCATATAGTTTAAATGCATATTCCCCGCTTAATATAGTTTCTCCCTTTTCTTCCATCTCATTGATATAATCTTCCAAAATAGAGATACCTTGATCAATGGTCTCCTGAAACTTTGCTTCTTCCGCTTTTATAATACGTTTTATTTGTTCCTCTTTTTCTTTTATGTCCTTATACTCAACTTGCCAAGAATTTATAACAACACCTACTACTTCAGATAAAAATTCTCCATTGATGCCTAGTAATTTACCATGTCTAGAAGCCCTTCTAATCAATCTTCTAAGTACATATCCCCTACCCTCATTGCTTGGCAACACTCCGTCTGATACTAAAAATGTCATTGCCCTAGCATGATCAGTGATAACTCTAACTGATATGTCTTTAGCTTCATTGCTTCCATAATTATATTTGCTTATTTCTTCTACTTTTCGCAATATACTTTGAATAGCTCCTATTTCAAAAATATTATTTGTACCTTCCATAACAGTTGCTATACGCTCTAAACCCATTCCCGTATCAATATTTGGATTTGGAAGTGGATGATAAATACCATTTTCATCCTTATCAAATTGAGTAAATACTAAATTCCAGACTTCAAGGAATCTATCACAATCACATCCAGGTTTACAATTTTCATCACCACAACCATATTCTATACCTCTGTCTACATAAATTTCAGAACATGGTCCAGATGGTCCTACTTCCAACTCCCAGAAGTTATCTTCTTTTCCTAGACGTACAATTTTATGTATAGGTATACCTATCATTTTATTCCATAATTCAAAAGCTTCGTCGTCCTCTTCATATACTGATACCCATAAATCTTCAGGATTTAATTCCATTCTCTCTGTCAAAAACTCCCAAGCCCATGAAATAGCCTCTTTTTTGAAGTAATCTCCAAATGAAAAATTGCCCAGCATTTCAAAAAATGTAGCATGTCTTGCAGTTTTTCCTACATTCTCAATGTCTCCTGTTCGTATACATTTTTGACATGTAGCCATCCTTTTACGTGGGGGAGTTGCTTCACCAGTAAAATAATGTTTTAGCGGTGCCATCCCAGCACCTATAAGTAAAAGAGATTTATCATTTTTAGGAACTAAGGAAAAGCTTGGGGCAACTAGATGCTCCTTTTCCTCAAAGAAATCTAAAAATTCTTTCCTAATCTCATGTAGCCCGATTTTTTTCATAAACACACCTCATCTATTCGTAAATAATGTTAAAATCCTCCCTAATATTAGGGAGGTATTACTTCACCATCTATAAGTATTTTAAAGTACCAAGAATATTTTGTCAATTATCTTAAAATTCACTATCCTATTCTTTTTCGAAGATTTAGTTTTTCTTTGAAAAATATAAACAAGATTTTTGCTAAAGCAACTAAAGGAACTGATATAATCATACCTAAAACCCCAAACATTGCCCCACCTGCAATTATTGAGATTAATATTGTCAACGGATGCATACCAGTAGACTTGCCCAATATCTTTGGTGCGAGTATATTATTTTCCACCCATTGAATAAGTATAAAGAAAATTGACAACCATAATGCTTTTATAGGACTTGACATAAGACTAAGGAAAAATGCTGGTATAAATCCTAAGAATGGCCCTATATATGGAATAATATCAGCAATAAATGTTATAAGTCCAATAACCTCAGCAAAATCAATACCCATAATTAGAAGAAGTATAGTAGTAGCTATTCCTACATATAGTGCCATAATAAGTCTCCCCCTTACAAACTGGGAAACTGATAGATTCACCTCTCTAGCAATGTATAAAACATCCTTCTTATATTTTTTAGGGATTAGAGATTTAATTTTATTAATAAATTTATCCTTATCTATCAAAAAATAAAAGGTCAATATGGGCGTTAATACTATACTAATTATTTTAGAGAAAGTACTCATTACTCCATCAAAAAAGGTTGCCATTCCGCTCGTTATTATTCCTTCTAATTTCTTGATGTTTTCTCCAATTATTGTTTCTATACTTTGAAATACTGGTGGAAGCTCTCCTAAGGTTGTTAAGTATCTAATATACAATGTATCAAGGTAATTTGTTATATTTGTAATATAAGTGGGCAGATACGCAAATAACCTTTTTATTTCCCTTACTGTACGTGGAATTACTAAAAAAGCCAATATAAATATTATCCCTAATAGTATAAAATATATTGTAATTACAGCATATATACGCTTCATACCCCTTGATTCAAGATAATTCACCAATGGATCAAAAATATAAGCTAATACTATGGAAAAGATAATAGTAAAAAATGTATCAGATAATACAGGGTATTTCTTTAATATTACATATATCGAATAAATAATTAATAAAGTAATTAATATTGGTATTATCTTAGAATTGCTAACCCTGATTCTCTTTTTTTCGGGAATATAATTGTTACCTATATTTATTAAATAATAAATTATAAGTAATAATAATATAGTCGATAAGAACCATACAGCCTTAACAAATAAATCTGGTGGTGGGTTTATTACCATACAAAAACACCCCTATTTATATCTCTTCTATATCTCCGTGATCATGAACGTCTTCATCAAAATCTATATCCTCTAGCCCATCAATATGAACATTATGTTTTTTCGAGTAATCTAATAAAGCTGCCTTAATGGCTTGCTCTGCTAATACGGAGCAATGCATTTTTATTGGTGGTAGTCCGTCCAATGCCTCTGCAACTGCTTTGTTGGTAAGAGCCATGGCTTCCTCTATAGTCTTACCTTTTATTAATTCTGTAGCCATACTGGATGATGCAATTGCCGACCCACATCCAAAGGTTTTGAATTTTACGTCCTCTATAACACCATCATTTATTTTTAAATACATTTTCATTATATCTCCACATTTAGCATTACCAACTTCACCAACGCCATCTGCATCTAATATTTCACCTACATTTCTAGGGTTTTTGAAATGTTCCATAACTTTTTCTGAATACATTATTTTGCCTCCTTAATTTTATCATAAAGTGGTGACATGTTTCTTAATCTTTCTACGATTGTTATCAATTTTTCAATTACATAATCAACTTCTTCTTCTGTATTAAAATCTCCTAAAGTCAATCTCAATGAACCGTGAGCAATTTCATGAGGTAGTCCTATAGCCAAAAGAACATGAGATGGATCCAATGTCCCAGATGTACAAGCCGAACCACTTGAAGCTGCAATACCTTCCATATCAAGACTCAATAATAAAGATTCACCTTCGATAAATTCAAAACAAAAGTTTACATTCCCAGGTAATCTATTTTTTCTGTGACCATTAAGCTTTGTATATTTTATATTTTCTTCTATTCCTTTTATTAATCTTTCTCTAAGTCTTATTAGCTTTTCATTGTGTTCTTCTAAATTCTCATAGGCTAGTTCAATCGCTTTGCCTAAACCAACAATTCCAGGAACATTTTCAGTACCAGCCCTTTTATTTCTTTCTTGTCCTCCGCCTGATATAAGTGGGTCTATTTGAAGGCCTTTTCTTATATATAGTGCTCCTATTCCCTTTGGACCATAAAATTTATGTGCAGATAATGATAATAAATCTATATTCAATTCCTTAACATCAATCTTCACATGACCAATAGCTTGAACTGCATCTGTATGAAATATAACATTTGCTTTTCTTGCAATCTCACCTATTTCCTTAATAGGTTGTATAGTACCTATTTCATTATTAGCAAACATAATTGATATTAATATTGTTTTATAAGTAATAGCATTTTTAAGTTCATCTAAATCTATTAGACCATCCTTATCAACATTTAAATATGTTACTTCAAATCCATTTTTTTGTAAGTATTCACATGTGTGCAATATGGCATGATGCTCTATTTTAGTAGTTATTATATGATTACCTTTATTCCTATGTTTAAAAGCAATGCCCTTTATTGCCCAATTGTCTGATTCTGAACCACCTGCAGTAAAAAATATTTCATTTTTATCAGCACCTAAAGCTCCTGCAACCTTTTCTCTTGCTTTTTCTATAGCAACCTTTGACTGGGAACCTAATGAATATATACTTGAAGGGTTACCATACTTCTCTGTAAAATAAGGAAGCATTTCATCTAATACTTCTTTTTTCACTGGTGTAGTTGCCGAATTATCCATATATATATATTTTGACATTTGTTTTCCTCCCTACTATTTTATTCTAGAATTTATATTATAGTATCATCAATCATATCTTGCAACGTAATTGAATCCACCACATTATCAATACTGTTTTTAATCTTCATTAAAACTAATTTTGTTGCACAACCATCCACTTTTGAGCACTCATTTAAATCCTCAATAATGCAATCGGCAGGTGCTAGATGCCCCTCTAAAGATCTTAGAACTTGACCTACAGTTATCTCACTAGGGCCTCGAGACAATAAATACCCTCCTTGTGCACCTCTTACACTATTAATTAGTCCATCTTTTCTTAATGATGAAAACAATTGTTCTAAGTAATTTTCTGATAGCTCCTGTTTTTCAGCTATATATTTTAACGATATAGGACCCTGGCCAAATTCTAAAGCTAGTTGAAACATGGCCATAAGCCCATATCTTCCTCTAGTAGATAAACGCATTTTTCCACCCCTTTGTAATCCCAACCTATTTGGTTGGATTTCCATCATAGTATATTATACCCAAGTAAATTTGTCAACATTCTTTTTTTCGCATAAAAGAGGAGTTAACTAAGGTTAACTCCTCTTTTAGCCAATTATATCATTCATTTGTGGTGGGAAGAATTCTGGGAATTCTGCATAATCAAATGTTTCACAGATATCTGTTGGGCTAAATTCACTACAGAATGGTGGCTCTGGACAATAGCCGAAAGTTGGTATCAATAATTGAACTGTTCCTACTACCTTAGTTATTAAAAATACTCCAACTGTAAAGCTTACAGTATTGCCAGTAATAACTGGTGGTGCTAATAATACTGAACTTGTTTCAACCACTATTCTAAATTCAAATTCATCTCTAGCATCAGGAATAAATAGTATTATATCTTTATGAATATCTGGTAAAAATCCTTCAGTAATAACATTTCCATTTTCATCAAGTACTTGGAATGGTATTCTTACTGTAAATCTTACTCTCCTAAAATTAGGTTGATTTTGAATATCAGTTACTATTAGAGTACCTGGTACTATAAAACCTGGTCTAAATCTAATTCTACCAAAGGTACGATTATCTATATTTACTTCAATATTTGGAAAACACTCTCTTTGTTGACAACTTGCAAATACTTTATCTGCTATGATACAATCTAGTTCTAATTCCTGTAAAGCTTCAACTACTTTCCCATCGTTGTCTAGTTTATCAGTCATGTTTTTCACTCCTTAATTTTAATATTTTCACAGCTAATATCATATTATGTAATGTAGAAAATATTGTGAATAAATTGGGGGGATTTAATGAAGAATTTAAGATATAAATTTTCATCTATAGAAGATATACTGAAAGATATCTTAGAAAAAGAAGAGGTTTATATATTTGGATATACTTTGGAAGAGGAGACTATACATTTAGTATACTTACTTAAAAATGGAGATATAAATTATGGTACTCTTATAAATGGAATTTGGACAAAGGCACAAATAGGTAAATTTGATATTAAATCAAATTTTTATAATCAAATAGAGGTACTATATATAGATGGCAAGCTAAATATCTTTTATGCTTATTCAAACTATATAAACTCAAATATTTTCACACTTCACCACGTAGTTTATAAGGATACAATAGAAAGTAGATATGATATCATAAGATATATATCTAAAAAGTCTAAAACTTCTTTTTCAGTAGATTTTGATTCCGTTGGAAATATTCATCTTTTGTACAATACAATAGTAAATGATTTGTCTTATGTATATTATACCTATTATAGCCCCCATAAAGGTAGTTGGCTAAGGGACCCTGTTAAAATGTCTCCAGATGACAAATTCAATGAAAACCCCTTTGTTTTAGTTGATACATTAGATAATGTTCACGCAATTTGGTGGGAAGAAAATCCCAATACCTATATATTAAAATATTTTCGAATGAGTTCATCTGGCAAAGAAAAATTTAAATGGCTAGAAATTAATTCATTGAAAATAAAATCTTCTGTGCCAAAAGGGATTTTAAAACAAGATAGAGATATAATCAGTTTGATATACGGTGATGAAATTTACTACACCATTATTAATAGTTTCGATTACGGGCTAAACTGGAAATACTTTAAAGATAGTAGTGCAATATCAAATACCATAGAAAAAGAAATTATTGTTGATGAAAAAATAGATAAACAAACAAAATTTAAAAATAAAATTGACACGCAAGCAAAATTTAGAATAAGTGAAGAGGATATGGACAATACAAAAATAGATCAAATAATAAATAACCAAAAAGAATTAAAAATGTTATTAAATAATGTTCTTGAAGAGTTGCTTTTTATTAAATCCAAGATTGCAGAAATCGATGAAAATAATCAAAAAAACTCTTTTTTAAAAAAACTTTTTAATTAGCTAAAATTGAATTTCCTTGTAACTAGACTTATTGTCTTTTCTAACTACTAAAAACATTTTTGAATTTCCTAAATTTAATCTTTGAATTTCATTCTTTAGCATTGGGAAATAATTTTTATTTGTAATTTTAAGTGCATAATTACAGCCATATCCTGATTTTAAACCACAAGGTGCTGATACTAACTGAAAATAATTTTGTCCCTTGGCTTCTAGGCTAGATTGTAAATATAGAATATGGTTTCTTGATTCAAACACTAATAAATAATAATCTTTACTATTCATAAAAAATCCCTCCAGTATAAATTATTCTGAAGGGATTTTTATGTTCCTAATTTAGCATATTTTCATATTATGGTGTTAAGGAGTTGAAATTTATGTCAATAACTGTCTTAACACCAACGAGTAGAAAATCTAATGCAAATAATATAATTGAAAACTTTTTAAGACAAAATTATCAGGAAAAAGAATTAATTGTTTTGCTTAATCATGATAATCCTGACTTATATAATTGGAGAAAAATAATAAACACTCATAAGAATATATCAGTTTACAATTTAGGAAGTAGAATAAGTCTTGGTAGGAGTTTAAATTTTGGAATATCAAAAGCCAAATATGATATTATAGCTAAATTCGATGATGACGATTATTATGGTCCTTATTATCTTAAAAATTCATATGATAGTTTAATAAATTCAAATAGTGATATTGTTGGTAAAACTTGTTTTTATATATATTTTAAGAATGAAAACTTAATAGGTCTTAAATTTTCTAGTAAGGAAAATAAATTTTGTGGGAGGGTTGCAGGTTCAACACTTTTATTTAAGAAGGATATATTTCAACATGTTAAATTTAGAGATAAAAATCTTGGTGAGGATGTAGACTTCTGCAACGACGCTTTAAGAAACAACTTTAAAATATTTTCTAATGATAGAAATGATTATGTATATATAAGGGGTAATAAAACATATCATACATGGAAAATAGATAACAATTATTTGTTAAGGGAATGTATTAATCTAATTAAGACACCTATCAAAGTTGACTTCTCTAATTTGTGGCAAGTAAACTAGTTCTCACATATTATGGAATGAAAAGACCCTTAATAAATTCATAAGAAGGTGTATTAATGAAAGTATGTGTTTTAGGAGTTGGATATATAGGTTTACCCACTGCAGGAATATTAGCTAATAACGGTTTTAATGTAGTTGGAGTCGATGTTAATAAAGAATATTTAAATAAATTGATAAATAGGGAGTTTATAACTAATGAGAAGGATCTTGTTGAACTAATAAATAAAAATTTAGATTCTAATAACTTACACTTTAGCAATGAGGCAGTAAAGGCTGATGTTTTCATTATTTGTACACCCACCCCACTTAAAGACGATAAATCTGCTGACTTAAGCCACTTATTATCTGCATTAAATAGTATTTTAGATTTAGTAGAAAAGGATAATTTAATAATAATAGAATCAACTATACCACCAGGTACTACAAATAATATTGTTAAGCCACTACTTGAAGGACAAGGTCTAAAAGTTGGGGATGACATATTTCTAGCTTATTGTCCGGAAAGGGTTATGCCCAACAATATAGTATATGAACTTATTAGTAATTCTAGGGTAATTGGCGGAAGCACAAAAAAATGTCAAGATAAAGCTAAGTCATTTTATCAAAGTTTTGTAAAGGGAGAAATTATTACTGAGAATGTAGATATAGTTGAATTAATTAAATTAATTGAAAATTCATATAGAGATATTAATATTGCCTTTGCTAACGAATTAGCATTATTATGTTCTAAACTTAATTTAGATGTTTATAAAGTCATTGAACTTGCCAACAAACATCCTAGGGTAAATATATTAAAGCCTGGTATAGGGGTTGGTGGTCATTGTTTACCTGTAGATAGTTATTTTATTTCTACTGACTATTCAGATTATACAAAGATAATTACCTTATCAAGAAAAATCAATGATAATATGCCAAAAATTATTACAGAAAAAGTTATTAAAATATTACACTGTTATGATAATCCAGTTGTAGCTTTGTGGGGTCTTGCATACAAAGGAAATTCAAATGACATACGTAATAGTCCTTCAACGGAAATATTTAATTATCTTAGGAATGAAAATATAGAAGTCCGAATTTTTGATCCTGTGGTTTATAATCACGATTTAAATTTTGGCATAGAAACTCTAAAAGATGCTAATTTATTGATGATTTTAGTGAATCATAATGAATTTGTAGAATTTAACTACAACAAATATATTTCTTTAATGAAAACTAAAATTATTTTTGATGGTGTAAATTTAATAGATAAGAGCACTTTAGATGATGGTATAAAAATTATTAAATTATTTAAAGAGGTTTGATATGGATAATAAGACCTTTACAATAAATAAATTTCTCGAATTATTTAAAAGAAAATATAATATAGATCTTGGATTAAAAAATGAATCCAATATAAATATTGTCTCTATACTAGATGAGTTTAGTTATAATTGTTTTAAATATGAAGCAAATCTATATCAATTAGGTATTAGTAATTGGAAAATGATAATTGATAGGGTAGACCCTGATTTTTTATTTGTTGAAGCAGCATGGGAAGGAATTAATAATGAATGGATCAATAAAATCCCGTACTATTCAAAATCAAAGGATAAAACCTTAGAGAAAATTATCAAATATTGTAATTTGCAAGGTATCCCAACTGTGTTTTGGGCTAAGGAGGACCCCTATGATTTTGATGCATTTATTGATGCAGCATCTCTGTTTCAATATATATTTACAACAGATGAAAATTGCATAAGTAAGTATAAGGATATTCTGAAAACAGATAATATATATTTACTTCCCTTTGCTGCTCAACCTAAACTTCATAATCCAATTGATAAAGATAGAGAAAAGAAAGGGAATATCATATTCCCAGGAGGTTGGTATAATAAGTTTCCACATAGGTGTTATCAAATGGAATATTTGCTTGATGGTGCATCTAAATTTGGACTCACAATTTATGATAGGTTTTATAATTCACCCTATAGCAAAAACAAATTCCCAGAAAAATATAAACCCTATATAGTAAGAGGTTTGGACTATTCAGATATGGTCAAGGAATACAAAAAATATCATGTTCTTCTTAATTCAAATTCCGTTGATGATAGTCCAACAAATTTTTCCAGAAGAGTTTTTGAATCCCTTGGTAGTGGTATTCCTGTGATTAGCTCATATTCGCTAGGTATGGAAAATTATTTTAAAGGTATTGTCCGTTTAGTAAATAATAAAGATGAAACAATAAAAGAATTGTCAAGTTTGTTGAGTAATAAGGAATTATTAGATAAAATATCTATTCTAGGCTTGAGGAATATTCTAAATAATCATACCTATAGGCACAGATTAAATACAATATTGGAAGTTCTAAATATTGAATCAAAAAAAGAAGAAAGCGAAGGTGTAAGTGTAATAACAGTTACAAACAGAAAATTCTCTCTTGAAAATATTATTTCAAATTATATAAATCAAAATTATAATACTAAAGAGCTAATTATAATAATCAATAATAACTCTATTAATCAAAAATTATGGGAAAGTTTTGTTAGCTTTAGAGATGACATCAGGATTTATAAGATTAATGAAAATAAGTCTTTAGGAGAATGTCTAAATTTTGGTGTTGAAAATTCAAATTATCAATTTATATCAAAATTTGATGATGATGATTATTATGGACCAAATTATTTAATTGATGCAATTAATTCATTTTATTATACAGATGCCAGCATAGTAGGTAAATATACAGTATATGGCTATTTAGAAGATTCAAATCAATTGATTTTAAGGTTCCCAGGATTTGAAAATAGATACATGGATTATGTAGCAGGCTCTACTTTGACATTTAAAAAAGAAATATTTGAAAAAATTAGGTTCAAGCATCAAAACAAATCAGAAGATACGTTATTCTTAAATGAGGCTTTAAGTCAAGGTTATAGAATCTATAGTACTGACAGATTTAATCATATTATATTTAGAAGAAGGAATCTAAAGACTCACACATGGCAAATCTCTGAAAAAGATTTTAAAAATAAAAGTACCCCTATTATATTAAATAATAGGGATATTAAGGATATAGTCAATGTATAATGCTTTCATAAACCTCCTTTAAATTTAAAACTGGGAGGTTTTCTTTTTTTATAAAATCAAATAATTCCAAAATGAAAGTTCTAATACCTCTTCCATTATAGGATAAATGTTCTAATTCATTAAAGGTAAGATTATTCCATGCCTTTTTTGAAACGCTATTTTTAATTTTTCTCATATATGAAAAGTCAGGGGTATTTATAGCTAAATGCATAGGATGGATATTTACAATATATAATCCATTTCTACTGAATAGATTATCCTTAACATCTTTAAATTTCAAATTATTGTTGTGTAAAAGGTAAGCCCCATCTTCAAAATAAATTGGAAATCGAATAAGTCCAGATCTATGGATAAATGGGTCAACTAATTCAAGATTTGTACAAAGATTAGAATCGTATTTAAAGCCTTCATTATAGAGTATTTCAGTTATATCATTATTATCGAAATATTTATGACATCTAAAGCTAATGGCCTCAGGACAAAGCTTTAAGCAATAGTCAATGATGTCCTTCATATTCTTTCCTTGACTACTTCCAGCCAAAAAATTGGGATGTAATCCTGCATCTATATAATTGTTTTTAATCAGATTCTCTATAAATGTACTTTTATGTGTTAAAAAAAATGTAGTTTTAAAACTATATCTATCAATTATGCCGTATGTATATTTTATGGCATCTTCACTAGCCCAATCAACGTCAAATGTTAAGCAGATTATTTGTTGGTTTTCCCATAGGGATTTATTTAGTTTCACAAATCACACCTCCTATGGTTATATACTAGTGTTATAATAAAATTATTACACTAAAAGGAAAAAAGGCTAGGAAAAACCTAACCTTTAATATCTAATTTAATTCTTAATTTTTCTAACATATCTTTTGTCATTGCATCTAAATCATATTTTGGATTCCAGCCCCATTCTTCTCTGGCGGCTGAATCATCCAATGAATTTGGCCATGAATCTGCTATTGCTTGCCTTACAGGATCTACTTCGTAATTAATCTCAAATTCCGGTATAAACTTTTTAATAGATGCTGCCAATTCTTCAGGTTCAAAACTCATAGCTGTAATATTGAAAGCATTTCTATGAATTAACTTGCTAGAATCTGCTTCCATAAGATTTATTATAGCATCAAGTGCATCAGGCATATACATCATATCCATCTTAGTACCCTTATCTATAAAACTTGTATATCTCTTATGTTTTATTGCATCATAATAGATATGAACAGCATAATCTGTAGTTCCTCCACCTGGTAGTGTCTCATAGGATATTAACCCTGGGAAACGAACACCTCTTGTATCTACTCCAAATCTTTTAAAATAATAATCAGATAATAATTCTCCAGCAACTTTTGTTACCCCATACATTGTTGTAGGTCTTTGAATGGTATCTTGTGGCGTACTATCTGGTGGTGTAGTAGGTCCAAAAGCTGCTATTGAACTTGGTGTAAATATTGATAATTTTTCTTCTCTACCAACTTCAAGTACATTGTATAATCCATTCATATTCACGTCCCAACAAGCTTGTGGCTTATCTTCTCCAACAGCTGAAAGTATAGCTGCTAAATGGATAATAGTATTTATATTATGTTTTTTAACAATATCACTTAATTCTTGGGCATTGTTTACATTTACAATTTCAAAGGGACCACTTTCAATTAGCTCCTCATGTCCTTCTTTTACCCTTCTTCCACTTGCTACTATATTATTTGCTCCGTAAACTTCCCTTAACCTATGTGTTAACTCAGAACCAATCTGTCCTAAGGCTCCTGTTACTAAGATTTTTCTCATTGGAAACACCTCCACGTTTATTAACTTATATATTTATCATTTTTATTATATCACATTAAATGATATTTATATATCAAAAAGGTGGGAACTAACTCCTAAAATTGAAAAATTTGGACATATTTTAAAAAAAGCATATTCCTATGGTTTTAGGCCCTAAATGGGACCCAATAACAGGTCCGATTTCATCAATCGATATAATAGCCTTTGGAAAATTTTCTTTTAAAGTATCTTGTAATTTTCTCGCTTCTTCCATATTTAAAATATGGCATATTGAAATTTTTTGAACATCTTCTGGAATTTTATTGGTTATTCCAGTAATTGCCTTATTCTTTCCTCTTACCTTTTCCAATAACTGCAATTCGCCACTTTTAAGCTCTATAATAGGTTTTACATTTAGAAAATTACCTATGGTTGATTGAAAAGTAGATAGCCTTCCACCACGACTTAGATACTCCAAGGTATCTGTAGTTAAATAAACACTCATTTTTGTTTTCTTTTGGTTTATAAATTCTACTATTTCTTTAGATGATTTTCCTTCTGATGACATTTGAAGTGCATCTTCAACTAGATATCTTAAATTTGACGCAGATGTTTCTGAATCAACAATAGCAATTTTTTTATCCTCTAACATATTTTTAGCCAATACTGCACTGTTATAGGTACCACTCAATTTAGAAGATAAAACAATCGCTATTACCTCTTCATAGTCTTCTAATGCGCTTTTAAATACTTCATAAAAATCCCCTGCAGCTGGTTGTGATGTCGTAGGAAATAGTTTTGTGCTCCCTAGTTTTTCGAAGAATTCATCAAATTCTCCTTTAAAACCTTCCACATATGACTCTCCATCAAATACATAATTTAATGGTACAACAGATAAGCCTTTATCTTTTGTAAATTCTTTTGAAAAATAACTTGTGCTGTCAGTTACAATTTTAATTTTACTCATTATACACTCCCCTTTATACTAATAGTTACACTATTATAATAGTTCTGTCATGTGTATGACAGAACTATTATTTCATATTTTTAATTATTTCGCAACGATGTTATATATTTTACCAGCAACAAATATTTCTTTTACTATATTTTTGCCTTCAATAAATTTTAAAATATTTTCATCCTTTAATACTTTCTCTCTAACTATATCTTGAGTGTCATCTACACTTACTTCAACCTTACCCCTAACCTTACCATTGATTTGGATAGGCATTTGAACCACATCATCCTTTGTTTTTTCTTCATCATAGATAGGCCATATTGTATCGTGTAAATATCCTCCTAGATTTGTTATCTCCCATAACTCTTCAGTGATATGAGGAGCGACAGGATTTAGCAGAGTTAAGAAAGTCCTTAAATCTTTTTTTGTAATACTACCAAAGTCGTTAAAGGTATTTAACAATGACATTAAAGCAGCTATACCAGTGTTAAACTTCAATGTCTCAAAGTCTTCAGATACCTTCTTAATGGTTTTATGAATATTACTTTCCAATTCCTTTGAATATTCATCCCCATCTTTTACTATTTCTTGTAGTCTCCAAACCCTTTCAAGGAATCTCCTACAACCTTTTACGCCATTTTCAGACCAAGGTACACTTTTTTCGAAATCACCTATAAACATTTCATATGTTCTTAGGGTATCTGCGCCATAGTCTCTTACAATATCATCTGGATTAACAACATTCCCCCTAGATTTGGACATTTTTTCATTATTGTCGCCTAAAATCATTCCATGGGAAGTCCTTTTTGCATATGGTTCTGGCCCAGGAACAACTCCAATATCATAAAGGAACTTATGCCAAAATCTTGAATAGAGAAGGTGAAGTGTAGTATGCTCCATACCACCATTATACCAATCCACAGGCATCCAATAATCCAGAGCTTCTCTAGAAGCTAGACTTTCATGATTATGTGGGTCAGTGTACCTTAAAAAGTACCATGAAGACCCTGCCCATTGTGGCATTGTATCAGTTTCTCTATGAGCATGACCTCCACATTTTGGACAAGTGGTATTAACCCATTCTGTAATATTGGCTAATGGTGACTCTCCAGTATCTGTAGGCTCATAATTTTCAACTTCAGGTAGCATAATTGGTAATTCACTTTCAGGAACAGGTACCCAGCCACACTTTTCGCAATGGACCAATGGTATAGGTTCACCCCAATATCTTTGTCTTGAAAATACCCAATCTCTCAATTTATAATTAATTTTTCTAGTGCCTAGATTTCTTTCCTCAAACCAGTCTAATATTGTTTTTTTAGCATCTTTTACATCTAATCCATTTAGAAATTCAGAATTGACTAAAATACCAGTTTCAGTATCTGTATATGCTCCCTCTTCAACATTTCCACCTTTAATTACTTCTACAATTGGAAGATTAAATTTCTTAGCAAATTCCCAGTCTCTTTCATCGTGTCCAGGGACCGCCATTATTGCTCCTGTACCATAGGTAATTAATACATAATCAGAAATCCAAATAGGTATTTCCTTTCCAGTGGCAGGGTTTATACACTTAAGACCTTTTAGTTCTACGCCTGTTTTTTCTTTTGAAAGTTCAGTTCTTTCAAAGTCAGACTTTTTACTTACTTCCTCTTTATAAGCTAATACTTCATCTAGATTTTGTATTTTGTCCTTATATTTATCTATTAATGGATGTTCCACTGCAATAACCATATAAGTAGCTCCAAATATGGTATCTGGTCTTGTGGTAAATACCCTAAGTTTATCTTCACCACCAGCTATGCTAAAATCTAGTTCCATACCCTCAGATTTTCCAATCCAATTTGTTTGTTGAATTTTTACTCTATCAATATAATCAACTAGATCTAAATCTTTTAATAATTTTTCAGCATAGTCAGTAATTTTTAGCATCCATTGATTCTTTACTCTTCTAACAACTTCTCCACCACATCTTTCGCAATTTCCACCTACAACTTCTTCATTGGCTAAACCAATTTTACATGATGGACACCAGTTGATTGGCATTTCATGTTTATATGCTAGGCCCTTTTCAAATAATTTGAGGAAAATCCATTGAGTCCATTTATAATAATTAGGGTCTGTAGTATTTACTTCTCTAGACCAATCAAAGGAAAAGCCTATTGATTTAAGTTGAGACTTAAATCTAGCTACATTATTCTCTGTAACAATTCTTGGATGTATTTTATTCTTTATTGCAAAGTTTTCTGTTGGTAGTCCAAATGCATCCCAACCCATAGGAAACAATACATTGTATCCTTCATATCTTCTCTTTCTAGAAACAATATCCAAGGCTGTATAAGGTCTTGGATGCCCTACGTGCAGTCCATTTGCTGAAGGGTATGGAAATTCCACTAAAGCAAAGAATTTTGGTTTATCACTATCATTGGATGCTTTGTAAACTTCCTTTTCATCCCAAATATCTTGCCACTTTTTTTCTATTAATTCTGGCTTATACTCTCTCATAACTCTTCCTCCTTAATATACAAAAAACCCCTCGTCAAATAGAGACGAAGGGTTAATCCGCGGTACCACTCTGATTGATATTAAAATCCTCTTTTAGATATTAACGGTATCAAACCGACTAAAACTTATGATTTTAGTAACTCTGAGACGAGTTCAGTTACAATTATACTGTTTTACACCAGCCAACAGCTCTCTTAAAGTAATTAAATAACCTACTACTTCTCTTCTTAGTTTTTCAATTTGAGTCCAATTATAGCAAATCTTTACCCTCAAATCAAGTATATTTTAGAATTCTGCTGATTTTACTGTCCTTGGGAATGGGATTACATCTCTTATATTGTTTATTCCCGTTATATACATTAGAGCACGTTCAAATCCTAGACCATAACCTGCATGTTTTGTACCACCATATTTTCTAAGTTCCAAATACCACCAATAATCCTCTAAATTCATTCCATTTTCAATAATTCTTTGCTCTAATAATTCTAATCTTTCTTCCCTTTGACTACCACCTATTATTTCACCTACTCCGGGTACTAAAAGGTCCATTGCAGCTACTGTTTTATTATCATCATTTAATCTCATATAAAATGCCTTAATCTCTTTCGGATAGTTTATAACAAACACAGGTTTTTTAAACACTTTTTCAGAAATATATCTTTCATGTTCTGTTTGTAAATCTATTCCCCATTCAACTGGATATTGGAATGTTTCTCCTGATTTCTTTAATAAATCAATTGCATCTGTATATGTTATAACACCAAATTCTGAATTTACTACATTTTCTAATCTTTCTAGTAAAGTATTGTCGATAAATTTATTAAAGAATTCCATTTCCTCTTTTGCATTCTCCAAACAATAGGATATGATGTACTTCATCATATCTTCAGCTAGTTTCATATTGTCATTTAGATCAGCAAAAGCTATCTCAGGCTCCATCATCCAGAATTCTGCAGCGTGTCTAGCAGTATTTGAATTCTCTGCCCTAAATGTAGGACCAAAAGTATAAACATTTTTAAATGCTAAAGCATAGGCTTCCGCTTCTAACTGACCACTGACAGTTAAATTTGTTTCTTTACCAAAGAAGTCTTTACTATAATCTACTTTATTGTCCTCTGTTTTTGGTAGATTTTCCAAATCTAATGTTGTAAGTCTAAACATTTCTCCAGCGCCTTCTGCATCACTTGCTGTAATTATTGGAGTATGAACATATACAAATCCTCTTTCTTGGAAGAATTTATGGATTGCATATGAAAGTATTGATCTAACTCTAAAAACAGCACTATAAGTATTTGTTCTAGGACGAAGATGTGCTATGGTTCTTAGATATTCCATTGTATGCCTTTTCTTTTGAAGTGGATAATCCTGTGTAGAATATCCTTCTACTTCTATATCGGTTGCTTTAAGTTCGAATGGTTGTTTAGCTTCAGGTGTAGGCACCAGTGTGCCAGTAACCTTGATTGAAGAACTTAAAGGTAATTTTTCAACTTCCTTAAAATTTGGTAGACTATCTTCATAAACTATTTGAAGATTCTTAAAAAATGTTCCGTCATTAATCTCTATAAATCCAAAAGATTTGGAAGACCTAGATGTTCTAATCCATCCTTCAATTATAATTTCTTGGTTAAAAAACTTTTCACTTTCCTTATAAATTTGTTTAATATCTGTTTTCACTCTTATCCCTCCTAAATAAATAAAACCTTTCATCCTTCAAATAAAAAGGACGAAAGGTTAACTTCCGCGGTGCCACCCTAATTGCGATTGCCACTTTAAAATACTTTTAACGTAAGTAACTCGTCTAAGTCTACTTTTCTTTACAAAAGATTTCGGTTAGAAACTCAAGGATGTTCTTCAATATAAGCTTTGTACTGGTGTCCCACTATCGCCAGCTCCCTTAAACAAACTTCTTATATCTACTTTTCCTATCTCTGTTCATTGGGATGTCACGGAGACCGTCCCTTACGTATAAATTTATATAATGGTATTATAATGGTATTATGCTCCATTGTCAAACAATTTAGTTAATCTTTCTTTAATTTCCTTTTCATATCCATTGTCAGATGGAATGTAATACTCTTTATCCTTAAATTCATCTGGCAAATAATCCTGCAGTATATAATTTCCTGGATAATCATGAGGGTATTTATAACCTTTCCCATGGCCTAATTTCTCTGCTCCCTTATAGTGAGCATCTTTTAAATGTAAAGGTACCTTACCAATTTCTAAATTTTTAATATCTTCTAGAGCTTTATCTATTGCAACATTTGAACTATTACTTTTAGGAGCAGTTGCCACATATAAAGCAGCTTGGGCAAGGGGAATTCTTCCTTCTGGCATTCCAATTATTGATACTGCATTAAATGCAGCTATAGCTACCTGTAATGCAGTAGGGTCGGCATTGCCCACATCTTCAGATGCTGCAATGATTATCCTTCTAGCAATGAATTTAGGATCTTCACCTGCATTTATCATCTTAGCTAGCCAATATATAGTTGCATTTGGATCTGTACCCCTCATACTTTTAATAAAAGCAGATACAGTATCATAATGTTCATCCCCATCTTTATCATATCTAGCTGTTTTAACCTGTATACATTCCTGTATCGTATCTAAATCTATTTTAATAGTCCCATATTCATCAGAAGGAGTCGATAATACACCAATTTCTAATGAGTTCAGCAAAACTCTTGCATCCCCATCTGCTACTGTAATAAGGTAGTCAATTGCATTTCTATCTATATCAACTTTATAATTTCCCAATCCTTTTTCTTTATCAGATAATGCCCTTTTTATTAAAATTAACATATCTTCCTTAGTTAAATGTTCTAAAGTTAAAACCATGCTTCTTGATAATAAAGCTTTGTTTACTTCAAAATAGGGATTTTCTGTAGTAGCTCCTATTAGTATAATAACTCCTCGTTCAACAAAAGGTAAAAGTGCATCCTGTTGAGCCTTATTGAACCTATGGATTTCATCTATAAATAGTATTGTTCTTTTATTGTAGAATTTTAAATCTTCTTCAGCATTATCTATGACTGACCTTATATCCTTAACCCCCGAAGTAACAGCAGATAATTTCTCAAATCTCATATTTGTTGTATTAGCAATAATCATAGCCAATGTAGTTTTTCCAGTCCCTGGAGGTCCGAATAAAATCATAGAAGATATTCTATCAGCTTTAATAGCCCTATTTAAGAACTTCCCTTCTCCTAAAAGATGTTTTTGACCAACAAATTCATTTATGTTTTGTGGTCTCATTCTATCAGCTAAAGGAGCATTTCTTCTTAGATTATCTTCCATAGCCATTGTAAACATATCCATTAAATCACCTCTTTATTGGACAAGGTGCTTGTCCATATCTTATCTACATATTCTGAAGTCATTATCCTCAACAAACTGACATAGTGGATATTAAACTCTATAATATCTCCTACTTTGTAAGCTATTTTACTATTACTACCATCTAAAATTAGATGGTCTGAGCTTCCGCCAAGAATAATTAAATCTTTATCATATGGGTATATTGTATCAAAATCTATATCTTGTTTTCCCACGGCACAGAGAATTCTTTTCCTTATTCCTCGATCAACAAATGTAGGTATTTCCCCAAAAGCATCCTTACCTATTTCTTCTGTAGGTACAGAAGGTTTATATTTTATTTCTATGATTTCTGCCTCTAAAGTAAAGGCATTTGGGCTTGTACCCTCGACCTGTTTTCCATATGCAGATTCTGTACCAAAAAGAAGTGTCTCTCCAAGCCTTAAATTGTTTGTACCAACTATATTTTCTTTTCCTAGTAAATAAATACTACTGGAATTGCCACCAGAGATTATCTTAAGTTTTATTCCGTATTTATCTTCAATTCTTCTTACCATATTATAAAGCTTATCTAAAATTCTTTTATTTGGTATAACTCCTCCATAACAGGTGAAGTTTGCGCCTAACCCCATAAGATTTATTCCCTTTAATTTAATTATTTCGGAAACAGCCTCAAATAATTCACCTTCATCAAAATAGCCTTCTCTTAAATCTCCTAAGTCTACCATTAAAATAATATTATGTATCTTATCTAGTTGGCTGGCAGCTACAGATAAAGCTTTAATAGTTTCTATCTCAGAATTCAATGATATATCAGAATATTTAACTATATCCATTGCCTCTGAAATCATAGGTATTCTTAGCATTATCTTTGGAATATCAAATTCTTTTAATCTTTTTAAATTTATTATTCTTGAATCCGCTAAATATTTTACACCGCCTTCTATATAGGCTTTTACTATTTGAGGATGAGCACAAAACCCCTTTGTAACCCCTGCTACATCAATATTGTATTGACTTGTTAGCTTTACTAAATTTTGCGTATTCTTTTTTATTATATCAAGATTTATTTTTAATCTTGGATAGCTCATAATACATCTCCTCTTTTGGAACTTATATATTTAAACTTTTCTTTAATAATTTTAGCGCTATTTCAGGGTACTTTTTAGACATTACTCCTAATGATGCCATTATATAATCATTGTCAATCAAAACTTGTGCATTAGAAGGTGGTAGTAATTCTAACCCATTTTTATTCTCTAATATTTGACTTAAGATAGATACCCTATTAGGAAGCCTTGTTAAGGGTCCACCAGTTCCGACTATATATTTAACATTAGTCAAATCTTTACCTTCAGCTATAGTTTTCTTACCACTTGGACCATAAATATGTTTTAGTTTGCCTGCATGTCTTTTTAATCCAATCTCTGAAGCATATAAAGTCAATATTTCAACTAATTGTATTTCTAATTCAGAATTTGGAACTGCATTTATATTTTTAACTAAATCATATAACTCATCATTACTTATTTTTAATTCCTTACATAATTTATCCGAACCTATAATATCTATAATATTTGTCATATTTACATATACACCTAAATCCCCTTCTACAGTTCTTTTAGACAAAGGCTCTGGGTTTAGTAGGATCCTTGATATTTCATCACTTTCATTACTTACTGAATGTATATCAGTTGTAGCACCACCAACATCTATTGTAATTAAATCGCCTAAATTATCATATAAAAGCTTTGATGCTTCCATAACTGCTCCAGGAGTTGGTACTATGTTCCCAGTTACCATATTTCTTATTTTTTCCATTCCAGGTGCATGGATTATATGTTTTTCAAATACATCTTGAATTACTTTTCTTGTAGGCTCAATATTTAATTCATCAATTCTTGGATATACATTTTCAACTATATAAACTTCGATATTTTTATCACCAAAAATGTATTTAATATCCTCATGATTTTCCATATTTCCCGCATATATTATTGGAATATTTAAGTTTAATTCGGATATTAATTCACAATTATATAAAGCTGTTTCCCTTTCTCCATAATCCACTCCACCGGCTATTAAGATAATATTGGGCTTTATTTCCAAAATCTTCTTCAAATCTGATTTTCTTAATTTGCCAGCTGTGACAAGTTTTATATTGGCACCAGCACCCAATGCTGCCTCTTTGGCAGCTTTTACAGTCATATCATATACAAGTCCATGAACGGTCATCCTCAAGCCACCTGCTGCAGAACAAGTGGCTATTAATTCATTGTATTTGATATCCTCTTCAGCTATGTTTTTACACAAGTCCTCCATTGCGGAGTTTAAACCTATATTTACATCCCCTTCTAGAACAGTGGTAGCTCCTTGACCTTGCCCAATGAATTGGGGATTAGATGAAATATTAAAAGCATTTACTACAGTAGTGGTACTTCCAATTTCAGCTACTAATAAATCAATCCTCTTCATTTTTTTCTCGCCTTTTCTTAACTAAAAATGTTGCAACATGTTCCCCTTTTGTTCCTCTACCAAAACCTGCATCCATACCATTTTCTATAGCCAATTCATTTGATACTTGTGTTCCGCCTGCAATAAGAATAATCTTATCTCTAATTCCCTTTTCTATAGAAAGTTCATGAAGTTTTTTCATATTTTTATAATGAATGTCATCATGAGATATAATGGTTGAAGAAAGAATAGCATCTGCATTTAACTCAATTGCAGCATCTACTAGCTTTTCTATAGGCACGCTGGTTCCAAGAATATGACATTGGATACCATACTTTTCGATACCCCCATGTTTTATATCGATGATTTCTCTTAAACCAACTGAATGTTCGTCCTCACCTACAGTTCCAGCTACAATTTTCATCGGTTTTAAACTAATCTCTTTCCTGATCTCTTCTTCTGTTAGTACCTCTGGTTTTGGAGGAATGACTAAATCATTAATATCAATAGCAAAATCCACTTTTCCCTTTAACTCAATACGAGTCCCTTCTGATTCTTGCATAATTTCTTTGTTTATAACTTCAACATCCTTTAGTCCCATCTTCTTTCCGATTTCTAAGCCAGCAAACTCAGCAATCCTCTCATTAGTAGGTAAAAACATAGTAAGTAATATTATTCCATCCCCAATCCATTCCATTTCGGGTTTTATTAAAGTCGACTTTCTTAAATCATTAACTTCCTCTAATCTAACATTTACATTGTCATTTTCATCCAATTCATCTATGAATATTATCTTTGAAGGGTCTTCAAATGTTCCCCCATCTATGAGTAAAGATGGATTATCAATATATTCTTCATTATATTGGGCAATATTATTATATCCAAAATGTGCAGTTACAGGTGCCATATAATCAGCATCTCTCTCAAATACGGTATTTTCACCAACCCCACCATCCATTTTTCTTACAATTCCGTCGCCATTTCTTTCTGGATAATAACCAGAGTCAACAAAAAATCCATTCTCAACTGCGTTAAAATAACCACCAATTTCAAGAATTTCTTCCATAAAAAGAATAGCACGCAATTTTAATTCTCTTACTTTGTCGCCTAATTCACTATTGTACCTCTTTAGTTCTACCATGGAATTTAGTCCATCCAAACCTGCAAAGACCTGTTTAGCAGTATCTAATGCTTCAATATTGTACATATGCCAAGGTACATTCCTTCCTTCATCAGGAGTTATTGTAGATTGAATATCAGCACTTGTCAGTTGAGATATGAGTAAATTCAATACATGAGTTACAGTTGCTTCTCTGGTTGAAGAGCTTATGTATTTAGTATTCATCTGGGCTCTCATCTTATAATCTTTAAAGAGATCCCTTAAAGCTACTGCATAAGGTAAATCAAGTCTCATGCAAGGTGCAGGAGGCGCCGTTGGAGGTACTGTCGAAAGGCAAATATTCTCTTTTTTCATACCTACCTTTAATGAAAACATTGTATTGATTGCATGCTGAACCATAAGCTCTGGAGTAACCTTCCAAGCCTCTCTAGCAGTGGCATTTGCATTATGAGCCCCGTCTATCTGGGCCATATCAGCCCATGCCATTACCTTCTTTGCCTCTGCGGCATCTACAAATGACCTAATCATATTTATATTTCTATATAAAACATTGTACTGAGGATCTTGGTGTGCCCCATTCACTCCCTCTTCAGCAAACATTACAGCTATTTCAGGACCAGCAACACCAGAAACGTAGGAATGATAATTTATTGGTCTACCTACCTCATCTTCAATTAAGTCAAGGGCTTTTCTTTGGGCTCTAACTTGCTTTCTAGTAATGGGTATACCCCCAATCCCTTGTGGAGTGCCTTCTATAAGACTTTCAAAATGGGATTGCCCAGCCGTCCTTATTACCATAATATGGTCTGCACCATGCCATGCAGCCATTCTCATTCTTCTTATATCATCTTCAAATCTTCCGGAAGCAATTTCTGTGGTAATGACTGCCTTTGGCTGTGGGTCTATATTTTCAAAATAAGAAGCTGTAGGAAGGGCTTCACTCATCTTTAAGTTCTCTGACATATCATAATAGTCAAATTTACCGATTTTTCTTTTCTCACCGGTACCTTCTCTCCAATGCCACCCTCTTCTTCTTGGTCTGTAATCTTCAATATCCTTTAATATATTGTCTATATCCAATTTTTCGTTTTTCTTTAATTTCATGACGTGGCACCTCCTTTGAATAATGAAGATACTAAGTCCCAACCATTTCCTTCAACTAACATTAAACCTGCTTCCCTAATGGAAATATTTTTAGCCGTAGCTAATTTGTAAACTATATGTCCAGCACCTTTACCAATTAAGCCCTTATCTATAGCACTATCAACGATTGTTTTTGCTTCTAAGCTTGAAAAACCCATTCTAAGTAAGACGCTTCTTTCAATAGATGGAGTTGTGTGATTTTTAGCTAGTTCTACCATTGGATCAACTATTTTTTCTGCTAAATTCCAGAATCGTGAATCTAATTCCTCTTCAGATAAATCTTCTAGATGTCTCTTTCTTTCATTGAAATCATCTGGTCTTTTCATAATTAATCCTCCAATTCGTATTCAATTTCTAGTTCAACTAATACATCCTTTACAAATTCGATACTAGTTTTTGTATCTTCAACTAAAAAATCCAAGTCAGTTTTATTAATTTTACTTACTTTATAATTATCTATGCAATTTCTAATATATGATTTTCTTATTCTATTTAATTCCAGTTCTTCTACGTGTAGTAATCCTGGATTTTCTGGAAGGATAATATTTTTCCCTGGAATTTCATCCTTGGGATTTCCTATTAAAATATCTATGCCATTTTCTTTAGCAAATGTAAGTTGAGGTAGTATATGTTTCCCTGCGCCAGTATATTCAGTTTCCTGAACTACTATTGTTTTATCCTCATCCAATTCTTGTGCTATTTTAAATGCAGCAACCAAAGATGTATTTCCTGCGGGTCCTCTTTCTAATCCTTCTATTTGTGCAAGCAATTCTGTCATATAGAATACAGACCCTTGATTCATAACAACATATCTATCCATATATCTTAGTGGTCTTGCTGCTGACCTTGGTACATCTGATCTATCAGGCCATGTAGCAAAGGGTATTCCAAAACCTGTATGTCCAGTTGTAAATGACTTTTTATTGAATTCCTTATCACTTGCCATATGTAAACCTTTTAAATTGACGCTTGAGCCAACTATTTGGGTATTTGCAGCACCAGCCTTAATAAGTCCCCTTGCAGTACCTGTTAGATTTCCTCCTCCTGCATTTGTAATGACAACTACATCTGGGTCCTTGCCCTCCCTTTCTCTAAACTGCTTAGAGATTTCATATCCCAATGTTTCAACTCCTGCAATTCCAAAGGGCGTATAAAGAGATGCATTGAAATATCCTGTTTCTTCTAATAATTGTAGAAATGTATAAAATAATTCTGGTCCTACGGTAAGCTGTATAACTTCTGCTCCATAAGCCTCACATGCCCTTGCCTTTTCTATAATCTCAGGTTGCCCTATGCCTTTACTATCATAACATTCTTGAACAATAATACATTTTAATCCTCTCATAGCCGCTTGTGATGCTACAGCTGCTCCATAATTCCCTGATGTAGCAGCAATTACGCCTTTATATCCTAACCTTTGAGCATGGTAGCATGATGTGGCAGCTCTTCTTGCCTTAAAGCTTCCAGATGGATTGCATGCTTCATCCTTAATAAATATTCTAGCTCCCTTTCCTTTTGGGGCAAATTTTCTTGCTAACTTTGTCAAATTTCGTAATTCCAATAAAGGGGTATTACCTACTCCAGTTTCCTGTTGAATTGTTTCTATTTCCTTAAGACTATATCCCGTCTCATTCATCATTCTTTCATAATCAAATGCGATACTACCCGATTCAAAGATACTATAATCGATACCAATTGCATTTTTCATAATTTCCTGTCTTCTTGACATAACCTGATTGTAGCTGTTTTCAATATTCATCTATATCACCTTCTTCTGTAAGAATGTTTCTTGCTTGTCTTCCTATATATAAAATCTCAGGTACACTTTTTCCATAATTATGTGTATAATAAGGATTTATTTCAACTAGTATTCCACTTAACACACGCCCAATATATGTCTCTACTTCTACCAGATCTCCTATTTTTGCTTGATCATTTAAAAGAAATCCCTTATCCCACATTTCCAATGGGACATTTTGGGTATCATCTGGTAGATTTGATGCTCTTTCATCTGCATTAAGTACAATTTTATGTATTCTAACCCAATCACCACGATGAGCTTCCATTTTAATACCTCCTTTTATAAATTCACAATGCACAATTAACAATTGAAATATAATTAAAAATTAAAAATTAAGAATTAAGAATTAAGAGGGTATCTGTCATTCTTAATGTAACGAAGAATCTCTACTATCCTTTATCTTCATACTAATATGGGATCCTTCGTTCCTCAGGATGACACCTTCGGTGTCTCCTCTGCAGTTATTATGCTGTCCTTTATTCTTAATTGTCCATTGTCAACTGTCCATTGTCAATTTCACTGTTAGTTGTTAACTATTACCTATTACCTATTACCTATTCCTAGTCTTCTATAAGTTCTCTCATATCTCCCATAATTGCCCTTGGTACTGGAAGGTCAATCATTGTTTTTAAACCTGGTTTTGCATTAATCACATGGGGAATCATATTTACTACCATTGCTATTGTCCCTATTCCTCCTGGAACTTCAGGGTTTATAGACATATTTATATTTGGAGTACCTTTTATAGTGATATAATCACCAGTTTCAACACCTTCTAATTGTGGCTCGATTTGTTGAGGGTGTAGCATTTCAATTTTTAAATCACCATCTACATAGCCAAAGCCTTTCATATTACAACCTGCTACATCTCCAGCTTGCACCTGTGCATATGGAGCTTTCCTATATACATTTGACACTATAGGTGTCATAGAGAGTTTGATATCATCAGACAATTTCCATCCTAATGCATCTGCAATCATATTGATGGATTCAGGAAAGCCAACATGACCTGCAAGGGTTCCTTCTTCTACCTTTTTATTAAATTCATCTACTTTCAATCCCACTCCTTGTTCCCTCATTACTGCTGGTCCAAATGGAGATAAATTGTTTACTCTTTCCGTTTTTATACTTTCTACATCTATACATGCACCTGTTAACGTTATTACTAACAAATCCATAATAAGTCCTGGGTTGATACCAGTTCCTAGTACTGTTACTCCATTTTCTTTTGCGATACGATTAATTTCTTTAGCCAATTCTTCTTCCTGCGCCATAGGATAAGACATTTCTTCTGCTGTAGATATTACATTTATCTTTTTTTCTACACAATACTTTATTTTATCAAAATTGTCTTTTGTAAATGAATCTGTACAAATTAACACAACATCAGCAGACTTTTCTTTTATTACATCATCATATGTACCAATGAAACAATCATTTTTCTCTTCCTTTTGAATCTCTAGGAAATCATACATGCTTTTACCCAACTTTTCTCCTCGTCCAACAACACCAACTATTTCAACACCTTTTTTCTTTAAGAGCATTTCAGCCATTCCTTTACCCATAGACCCTAGACCCCAGATTATTACCTTCACATTTTCTTTTCTCATTTTTAACCCCCAAATTTTTTATTTTTAATAATAGATAAAAATAAACGCAATAATATTTGTATTTATAAACAAATACTATTGCATATATACTATTTTAATCTTTATATTTAATAAATTATTTACCATTTTCATCTAAAATCTTTTTTAATTCCTCCATAAATGAATTTACATCTTTAAATTGTCTATACACGGAAGCAAATCTAACATAAGCTACTTCATCAACATTCTTTAGCTTATTCATGACCATTTCTCCTATTTCAACTGATGTAATTTCTTTTTCAAGAGTATTTGATAGATTTCTTTCAATATCATCAACAATTCTTTCTATAGTTCCAATTGATACAGGCCTTTTTTCGCAAGCCTTTAAAATACCATTTAAAAGTTTATTTCTATCATAGACTTGCCTGTTTCCACCTTTTTTTACAATAATAATTGGCACTTCTTCAATTTTTTCATAGGTTGTAAATCTTTTTCCACACTTAATACACTCCCTACGCCTTCTTATAGCTTGTCCCTCGTCGGTAGGTCGTGAATCTATAACCTTGGATTCAAAGTATTCACAATATGGGCATTTCATATGTTCCCCTCCTATCTAGTTAATCTAATTATAATATAATTAGATAATTTTGTCTAATTCTTTAGTCATCATTTCTTATATTCACTAATATCATATCTACACCTATTTTTATTATTTGATTCCACTCAATAAAGATGTCATTAGTTTTAGTGAATAAACTTAACATTTTTCCTTCGCCTGGAAGTATTATTCCTGATAAACAACCTTTTTCTAAATCCACCTCAAAATCATATACATATCCAAGTCTTTGTCCGTTGTATAAATTAATTACTTCCTTCTCTCTTATTTCTGTTAATTTTAACATGGCTCCACCTCATTAACTTTTTAATATAGATATATACTTAACCTATAAAAATATTACATTAATTTGGTGGAGCTATATATTTAATTGAAAAATATCATATATACTTTCTCATTTGTCTAAGGGCATTTTTTTCTAATCGGGATACCTGAGCCTGAGATATACCAATCTCATCTGCAACCTCCATTTGTGTTTTGCCCTCATAAAATCTTAAATTTAAGATTTCTTTTTCCCTTTGGTTTAATTTGTCTAAAGCCTCCTTCAAGGTTATATCTCTAAGCCATAGCTCATCTTCTTCTTTATCATCTTTTACTTGGTCTACAACAAATATAGCATCTCCACTATCGTGATATATAGGTTCAAATAAAGAAATAGGTTCTTGAATGGCTTCTAAAGCAAAAACAACCTCTTCCTTCGACAAATTTAAAGCTTGAGATATTTCACTTATTGTAGGTTCTTTTGAATTTTTATGGACCAATTGATCTCTAGCTTGTAGAGCTTTGTATGCAATATCTCTAAGAGATCTACTTACTCTTATTGAATTATTATCTCTTAAATACCTTCTAATTTCCCCAATTATCATGGGAACAGCGTATGTGGAAAAACGAACATTTTGACTCAAGTCAAAATTATCTATAGCTTTTATTAGGCCGATACACCCTACTTGGAATAAATCGTCAACAGGTTCTCCTCTTCTATTAAATCTTTGGATTATGCTTAATACCAATCTTAGATTGCCATTTATAAATTTATCACGGGCATTCATATCACCAGCCTTAATCTTAACAAATAATTCCTGCATTTCTTCGTTTGTTAGAACAGGCAATTTAGCAGTGTTTACACCACAAATTTCAACCTTAGATATATGCATTTTTTTCATCCTTTCATGGTGATTTACCCCTTTCTTTTTAAAATTATAACCTCTGTATTTTTTTTTATACTCAATTTAATTGGTCTATTTTTATTATTTTTAAATTTTTTTAATCAAAAAGAAAGATACTATTGAAATTTCAATAATATCTTACATTAACTTTCCTATTTCTTTTCTTAATCTTTTTATAATTCTTTTTTCCAGTCTAGAAATATATGATTGGGATATTCCCAATAAATCTGCTACTTCTTTTTGGGTCCTTTCGAGACCACTGCTAAGTCCAAACCTTAACTCTACAATGGTTTTTTCTCTATTTGACAATTTATTTATTGCTTGACTTAGTAACTTTTTATCCACTTCATCTTCCAAATATTTAAAAATAACGTCTCCATCAGTACCGAGTATATCAGATAATAATAATTCATTGCCATCCCAATCAGTGTTGAGGGGTTCATCAAAAGATATTTCGTTTTTAATTTTACTTGTCTTTCTTAAGTACATCAAAATTTCATTTTCTATGCACTTTGAAGCATATGTAGCCAATTTTATTTTTTTATCAGGATCAAAGGTATTAACAGCTTTTATAAGACCAATGGTACCAATAGAAATTAAATCCTCAATAGATACCTTAGTATTTTCAAATTTTCTTGCTATATATACTACTAATCTTAAATTTCTTTCTATAAGAATACTTTTAATCGAATCATCATTCTTTAAGTTTTCTAAATAAAATAGCTCTTCTTCAGCATTTAATGGCGGTGGTAAAGACTCTCCAGTACCAATATAGTCTACTCTCTCGACTAGATTTAATTTGTTTAATATCTTATAAAAGAAAAATTTAAGTCTGTATCTTATAAATCTCATTTTCTATTCCCCCATCAATTATTTCATAGTGTAATAATCCACTGTACCCTAAGTCTTTTGAAAATGTGCTATTATAAATCCCTATTAAAATATCTTGTCTTATCAGTACATTATTCATATATTTTATAATTATGCTGTCTGGTTTAAAACAAAAGATAATTCCAGATTTTCCTACTGATTTAAAAGGTATAGGAATTAATTTTATATGATTATTTAATTCCGTTAGAATTTTTTCTACTTCTATATAGTTATAATTATCTTTAGCGAATATTAATTCTTTAATTTCTTTAGGTAGTATTTCACTTAACTTTTCATATTCAACTATCATTACTTTTTTATTCGATATTGGATCTATTAATGAATTTCCTGTGTCTAACAAAGTTTTAATATCCAATTTTTTTTCATTATAGTAAATTTCAGTTTCTGCTATAAATCCATCTCTAATCTTTCGTAAATTTGAATATTTAAATACTAAAATTGCTATTACAAAACTAATTGATACTCCCAAAATTAGATATATGACCGGAAAGTTATTAAAGGACTTTATAGCCTTATCTAATAGTTTAATATTATTATTTCGATAAAAAAATATTCCTAAGGTTGCACCAGCAAATATAAATGACCCTATATAAAAACTCATTAGTAATCTTAGAAAAAGTCTAATATTAAAATATTCGAATGAAAGTCTAACTATTAAAATTGAAAATAATATTTTAAATGGAGCCTTTGTTAAGATTGTTAGTTTAGGATAAAAAAATACCAAGGAGTAAAATGATGATATAATAGCACCAAATAATATTCTGTAGTTACTACCTTCTACTCTATTTAGTATTTTGGTAAGCTTAAGTATAAGATAATTAATTATGAAGTTTTCTAATAGCAAATACTCTAGAATTATATACATAAGCAATACCCCGCTTTAATTCACAAAAAGAATAACTAAACTTTACTTTCAGCTCTTAACGTATGAAAAAACTCTTGCATTTATTATAAAGTATTTAAATTGAAAAATTTGTAGATACTTGAGATTAAAAAAAACGTATCTCAACAATAAGATACGTTTTTTTACAAATTATATTACTTTTTATATTACTTTCTATCTTTTCTTCTTAAGAAAGTTGGTATATCCAAATCGCCCAATGGATCATCCAAGCTGATGTTTTTATCCTTTTCTCCTTCTTTGGGCTCTTGTTTTTTTACTTGTTTTTCTTCAAACCCTGTGGCAATAACGGTAATTTTAATTTCATCTTGTAAATTTTCATCAATTCCAGCTCCAAAGATTATATTCGCATCTTGATCTACCGCTTGTCTTATTAGATCTGCAGCTTCATTGACTTCAAATATCCCCAAATCAGCTCCACCTGTAATGTTCAATAAGACGGACTTTGCTCCTTCTATTGAAGTTTCAAGAAGAGGACTCTTTATAGCTTGCTTTGCAGCTTCAGTAGCTCTATTGTCACCTGATGCTTGTCCAATTCCCATATGTGCTATTCCCTTACCATACATTATAGTTTTAACATCAGCAAAATCTAAATTTATAAGATTTGGAACTGATATTAAATCTGAAATGCCTTGTATACCTTGCTTTAAAACTTCATCTGCCATCATAAAAGCATCAGACATTGTAGTCTTTTTATCAGCTATCTGTAATAATCTATCGTTAGGGATTGTAACTAAAGTATCAACTTTGCTCTTTAATTCTTCTACACCTTTTTCAGCTTGAACTAATCTTTTCTTTCCCTCAAAGGTAAAAGGTTTCGTTACAACGCCTACAGTAAGTATTCCTAGTTCTTTTGCTATTTCTGCAACAACAGGAGCAGCACCAGTACCTGTTCCACCACCCATACCAGCAGTAATAAATATCATATCAGCACCTTTAATTGATTCTAGGATATCATTTCTATTTTCTTCAGCAGCTTTTTGACCAATTTCTGGATTAGCACCTGCTCCAAGACCCTTGGTAATTTTTTCACCCAATTGAAGTTTAATCTCAGCTCTTGAAGCATATAAAGATTGCCTATCTGTATTTAGGGCGATAAAATCAACGCCTCTAACGCCACATTCTATCATTCTATTTACGGCATTGTTTCCACCACCACCAACACCAATTACTTTAATCTTAGCAAATTGATCAACATCAATATCAAAATCAAACATCTAAATTCCCCCTTATCTATTGTGCTAGTAATTCAATTGACTATTAAACTGATTTTTTCTTTTGCAACAAAATTCTCCTTATAGAAGCAAAATTATCGAAAAGTCTACTTCCAAATGTAAAGATAGCAGCATAATAAAGAGGAACTCCTAGCCTATCCCCAATGTATGCCAAAAATGCTGCCAATATAGCATTTCCAAAAAATCCTGATATAAATATTCTAGTACTAAAGTTACCCTCTAGATTAGCTCTTATTCCCCCGAACAAGGAATCTAAACAGGCTAAAATGGCTACTGATATATAAAGGGAATATGCTGTATTATAGGTATAGGGTAATAAAAACCCTATAATAGCCCCTATTAATATCCCTATAAGTGCAAAAAACATTTAATCACCCTCCCCTACTGGTTTGGCATAATTGAAGCTAAAATTTCTGTTGTATGCAGGAATTACTACTTTATCTTCAATTCTAGGTTCAAACCCAATAAAATAAACATTTTTTAGGATATCGCCATATGTTCCAGGTGCATTTACTGATGCCATTAGTAATTTCGGATCACCAATTGCTTTTATTGTAAAAGGCATTCCAATTACCTTACCATTAATGCCCATTACTGGACCACGACACTTTATCTCAGAGCTTGATACTACTCTTTGATCATTTACACTAATAGCCTCTGCTCCTGATATTTTTAAATCATTTAAAATATTTAAAATATCAACATCATGTACTATATCATCATTAATATCAAATCCCACAATATGACTATCCATATTATCATACATTGTAATAACAATCCCCGGACCTTCCAAAGAAGTACGTCCAGCTCTTGCCTTATTCATTTCTAAATCAGCCTTTAAAATATCGGTAATATTTTCACTACCTAAAGATATGTTCTCCAAAATTTCTAGTTCTTCTTCTTTTTGTTTAATTAACAATTCCATCTCAGCTATTTCATTGTTTAAGGTATATAGTTCATTTTTCATATTTTGTATTGATTTCAGTGTTACAGGTGTATAAAACTCTACCTTTAATTTCATTTGAGTTGCAATAATAATACCTATAATAGCACTGAATAAAGCTAATATAATCTTTGGATTAGACTTTTTCATATTCTTTCCTCCAATCAATTTAGGCTTTCTTCAGCTGGTTTTGCATAAATAAATTCCTTAATTTTTCTATATTTAGGTATTACAACTTTTTGGTCCTGTGTCAAATGTACAATATAATCATAACTTCTCAACTGCCATACAATACCCATTTTAATTGACAAGGCTGATTCCAAAATACTTGGATTTCCAATAGCTTTTATTATAATAGGTGAACTTGTAGATACTCCATTTATTTCTATATGGTTACCAGCTCTAACTATTTCCGTAAATGCAGTATACCTTTGATCATTAATCGATATTGCCTCCGCATCTGCGGCATTTAAAACACTTATAATTTGTAATATTAAGTCTAATTCATCTACTATACCGCTTTCTTCCCCAAATTGTATATCAGCAGGTGGGTCGTTAATTTCAAGAATGATTCCAGGACCTTCTACATCTAAATACCCTGCTAAGTTTCTATACTTCATAGCATCATTATAGAATTCTTCTGCATAAGCGTTATTTTCCAAACCACCTTTTTCATATTGCTTTATTTTATTTTCCAGTTCAGTAATTCTGTTGGATTGGGCTTCCTTCTCAGCTTGAGCTTTTTTCAAATCTGATGCCAATTGTTGGGCTCTTTGGGTAGGTAAAACTCCTTCACCTACAGATTTATTGATTGTCTTAAACTGGATGGATAAAATTAAGCCTAAGAAGATAGACACTAGTGATAAAGCTAGCATGTCCCTTGTTTTTTTCATTTTATCCCCCTTAATTATTAGTTACTATAATTGGTTTCTCTCCTTTATTCATTATTATCATTTTAACTGATATTTGTTTTTTTTCAATATCTTTTAATATCTCATTAAGATATCTTAACTTATATTTTACATCAACCAAAGGTCCAAAGGCAACAACAATACCATTATTTAAGATAATATTAATATTATCATATGATTCAAAGTTTATTTCACTAAAATTCTTTAATATTTCAATATTTCCTTCATCATTTATTAAATCCTTAAGTTCATTACCATACTCTGTATCAAAGATATTCTCACTAGGTAAAACATTTATATTAAAACCATTTAAGACTGGTAGATTTTCTTCCCTTTTATCTTTAAAATCTAGTACATAACCTTCCATATCTACTAATACATAGCTAGAAATATTTTTTAATTGTACAACTTCTTTCCGCTCTGTAATATTTATATTGATAGTACTTGGAAACTTTCTCTTTATATTAACATCTTTAGTATAGGATAATTTTTTAATATCTTTTTCACCATTTCGTAATTTTATTTTGAAGATGTTCTCTCCCAATGCTATTCCCGAGGCACTCTCTATGATATTTTTTGATAATTTCTCATTCCCCTCTATGTTTATCACACTTATATTAAATAAATCTGATTTTAAAGCAAATGTAACAAAAATCGTAGTTAACAAAATAAGTAAAATAAAATTGAAAAATATCCTTTTTCTTCTTCTCTTTCTTTCAACCCTAGTGGTCTTCTTCATCATCTTCACCTCAATAGTTGTCCAACATTTTCCTAGCAGCAAAAGCTGCTTAGTCTATCTCAATTTTTGCACCAAGATCCTTTAGATTTAAATACATATTCTCATACCCTCTATTGACATGAAAAATATTATTAACTTCTGTCGTGCCTTGGGCAATTAGGCCAGCTAGTACTAAAGCAGCACCACCCCTTAAGTCCTTTGCAAAAACTTTTGCTCCGGTCAATGTCTTGACTCCCTTTATAACAGCAACATTACCAAATGTCTTTATTTTTGCTCCCATTTTAATTAATTCTTCCGAATGTTTAAATCTATTTTCAAATACAGTTTCATTAACAATACTTGTTCCATTAGCTATTGTTAATAGAGTCATCATCTGTGCTTGCATATCAGTAGGAAATCCTGGATATGGAAGTGTTTGTAACATTTCTAATGAATTTAGTCTATTTGGACCAATTACTTTTAATGAATTCCCATTATAATAGATAATGGCACCAGTCTCTTTTAGCTTTGCAATTATACTTTGTATATGCTCTGTAACTATATTTTTTAGAATGACTTCCCCTTTTGTCATTGCAGCAGCAACCATATATGTCCCAGTAACAATTCTATCTGGTATGATTTGATGACTACAGCTATTCAAACTTTTGGTACCTTCGACGGAAATGACACTAGAGCCTGCACCTGTTATCTTTGCTCCTGCTTTATTTAAATAGTTTTGCAAGTCAATAATTTCTGGCTCCCTCGCAGCATTTCTTATTGTTGTAACACCATCAGCCGTTACTGCAGCTAAAATAATATTTTCAGTAGCACCCACTGATGGGTAATCCAATTGTATATCGCATCCTTTTAACCCAGTTGTTTTACAATCCAAAAAACCATGTGCCTCTTCTATTTCAGCTCCCATTTGTCTAAGAAATTTTAGGTGTAAATCAATAGGTCTAGGGCCTATCTCACATCCCCCCGGGTAACTGATTCTAACCTCTCCAAATCTTGCTAACATAGCACCCATTAATATTATAGACGATCTCATTTCTCTAACTAGTTCTTCTGGAAGATACATCTTATTTATTCCACTAGAATCCACAGTAATAATGTTATCTTCAAAACAAACTCTTGCACCTAGATGGGATAATAATTTAACCATTATATCAACATCTTTTAGATTTGGAATATTAGAAATTATACTAGTTTTACCAGTTAGAACTGAAGCAGCTAATATGGGAAGAACAGAATTTTTAGCGCCTGGAATGTTAATCTCGCCTTCAAGCTTATAACCTCCATTGATAATATATTTATCCATTAACCCACCTCCATTGCACTATATGTTTATACTATGCAATGAATGAAATGGGGTTACTTATTTTTAATGATTTTATCTATTTCGTCTATAATAAGCTTTGTAGAATCTATTTTCCCAAGGCATTTACTGTTTTTCGACATTTCTCTTAATTTATCTTTATTATTCAATAATGATTCCAAATTAGACTTTAAATAATCACCATTTAGATCCTTTTCTAATATCACTATACTTGCTCCTTGTTTTTCAAATGCCCTTGCATTGTATTCCTGATGATTTTCAGCAGTATAAGCTTTAGGAATTAAAATACTTGGCACTCCAACCGCAGATATTTCTGCTAAAGTTATTGCACCAGAACTTGCAATAACTATGCTTGCTATATTTAGAGCTTCTGGCATATCATAAAAATATGGAAGTATCTTCAAATTACTATTTAATTTAATATTTTCTTCTTTTAATTTACTTATAAAGCTATCATAAAATTTAGTGCCTGTAACATGTAATAATTGAAAATTATCATTTTGATTATAGTCTTTTATAATATCAAAAATACAATCATTTAACTTTTTCTGTCCCCCACTACCACCAAATGAAAGGATAAAGGGGATATCTCTTTTTATTCCAAGTTTTTTATAGGCTTCATCTTTATTTACTTCCAGTATTTCTTTTCTAATCGGATTCCCTACGTTTACAACTTTCTCGGGATATTTAAAGTACTTTTTCGATTCATCAAATGTTACTAGTACCTTATCTACATATCTTGAAAGAATTTTGTTTGTTATACCTGGAAATGCATTTTGTTCATGTATTATTGTAGGTATTTTGTTTTTTGATGCTATATAAGCAATTGGTCCTGATACATATCCACCTGTTCCAATGACTATATCTGGTTTGAAATCTTTAATAATCTTTTTAGATTCTTTTAATCCATAGAATAACTCCCTAAGTGCTATTAGCGAATCTTTATTTAATTTTCTTGGCAAACCTTTAACTCTAATTGTCTTAAACTCAAAACCCGCCTTTGGAACTAGCTCAAATTCCAGTCCATTTTTTGTTCCTATATATAATATCTTTGAATCCTTGTATGTCTGCTTTATTTCACTTGCTATAGCTAATGCCGGGTATATATGTCCACCTGTACCTCCACCAGTAATTAAAAATTTCAACATCCTCAACTCCTATCTAATTTTGCATATCTAGAAATGTTTAATAAAATTCCTACAGAAGACATATAGAATAAAAGCGACGTTCCTCCATAACTTATAAAAGGTAATGTAATCCCCGTAGTTGGTATTGATGATGTTACAACTGCAATATTTATTAGGGACTGAACTGCAATAAGCGCAACTATTCCAGATGCCAAATAGCATCCAAATAAGTCGTCTGTCTTAAGGGCTATAAGTATTCCCCTCCAAATAACAATAAGAAATAGAATTAAAACCATCAAAGTGCCTATTAACCCTAGTTCTTCACCAATAATAGAAAAAATAAAATCATTATATGCTTCTGGTATGTAGAAAAACTTCTGTCTACTCTTTCCTAATCCTAAACCAAATAAACCACCTGAACCTAAAGCATATAGTGATTGTACAGCTTGCCATCCTGTATTTAATTTATCCTTAAATGGGTCAAGAAATGAAGTCCATCTACTTGCTCTAAATTGATTATCTTCTCCTGTACTAGATAGATACAATAAGGCTGCTGCACCAGCACCAAATACAAAAATAAGTCCAAGTTTCATACCTGCTACAAAAAACATCCCCATCATGGTAGCAGCCAATGTTACAGTAGTACCTAAGTCTTTTTGCATATATATTAGACCACAAGATAGACCAATATAAAATAAAGCAGGAATTGCACCTTCTTTAATTGATGCAATTTTATCTTTTTTATTTGCTAAAAATGCTGCAAAAAATATTATTGACCCTACCTTGATAGCATCTGATGGCATGAATGTGGTAAAACCTAAATTTATCCATCTTCTAGCACCTTTTCTTGTACTTCCTAAAGGTGTAAAAATCAAAAGTCCCGATAATAGTGATAATATATATATGGGTAAGGCTAGTTTTTTAAATCTCCTATAGTCAAAATTCATAAAAAATACCATTGCAATAAATCCAATTATAGATGATATAAGTTGTTTTTTAAGAAAAAAATATCCATTATCCTTCTCTACCATGGCTTCTGGCCAGCTAGAACTAAATACCATAATAACTCCGATAAAAACTAAAGTTATGACGGCTATTAATAATAAAAAATCTGCTGAACCTTTTTTATTTTTTTTGCTTTTCTGCATAAAATCACTCCATTAATTGGTATACATAAGTTTTAAAATCATTGCCTCTTTCCTCAAAGTTTTTATACATACCCCAGCTAGCACATGCAGGAGATAGCAAAATATTATCTCCTTCTGCACTGAGTTTGTTACTTAAAACTACTGCATCCTTCATATTTTCAACCATATATACATTATCTATATCGTATTTTAATGCAACTTCTTTAATTTTGTACTTTGTTTGACCAAGTAATATCAAAACTTTTACTTTTCCTTTGCATGCCTTTATAAACTCATCAAAAGAGGTACCTTTATCATAACCTCCTGCTATTAATATAATTGATTTTTCTAATGCTTCTATAGCCTTTATACTAGCGTCTGGGTTTGTTCCTTTTGAGTCATTATAAAACTTTCTACCATTTATACTCGTTACAAATTCTATTCTATGCTCTACTCCCTTAAACGAGGATAATACATCCTTTATAACATCAGTATTTATTCCCATAGCTAATCCTATTCCTATACCGCCCAAAACATTTTCAAGATTGTGTTTACCAATTAATTTAATGTCTTTAATTGACATAAGTATTTTTTTATCTATACCATTATTAATAATTATATTTTCATTTTCTATATAAATTCCCTTTTCTAATGGCTGTTTTACACTAAATAAGATTACATTTGATTTTATATCATCTACTACCCCTTTTAGATATTCATCATCGTAATTGATTATTGCATAATCATTATAATCAAGATTTCTAATTGCTTTTAGCTTTGTGCACCTGTAGTTTTCATAAGACCCATGCCAATCAATATGATCAGGTGTAATGTTTAGTATAAGACTAACCTTAGGTTTAAAGTATTTAATGTGTTCTAATTGAAAACTACTAGCTTCAATTACGAAAACATCATTTTTATCTGCATCCACAATCTTGTCAAGTATTCCTACACCAATGTTTCCAACTACATAAGTATTGTAATTTGCATGTTTAAAGATTTCACCAGTCAATGTAGTTGTAGTGGTCTTTCCATTTGTTCCTGTTATTGAAATTAAATTTTCTGTAGGCGAAATTCTATATGCTAATTCGATATCAGTAATAATTTCTATATTTTCATTAACTGCCTTTTTAACCAAATTTGCATGTGGAGGTATACCAGGACTTTTAATGATTAAATCTATCCCATCTAAGTTAAAATCATCAGTACCTAAGTGATATTCCATTGATATATCTTTTATTTGTTGTAATAGATTGTTTAATTCCTTTTCGCTTTTTGTATCACTAATAATAATATTAGCACCTAATTTATGTAAAGCTTTAATAATTGATAATCCTGAAATCCCAAGTCCTAGGACCAGGACATTTTTATTTTTTAAATCCATATGGACACCTTTCCTCGCTATATATTAAGACTTATAACTCCAATTAAACAAAGTACTGCAGTAATTAACCAAAATATTCCTACTATTTTTGTTTCCTTCCACCCTTTTTGTTCATAATGATGGTGCAGCGGACTCATTAAAAAGACTCTTTTTCCTGTCATTTTAAAGGATGCCACTTGGATAATAACAGACAAAGTTTCTATGAAAAATATTCCTCCAACTATAGGTAAAAAGAGAGTCATATTTAACAATATGGCAATAGCTGAAATAGCACCTCCTAGAGCAAGGGAACCTGTATCCCCCATAAAAACCTTAGCAGGATATGCATTGTGAATTAAAAAACCCAAACAAGCTCCTGTTAAAGAAGCAGAAAATATTGAAATACTGTCAGCCCCGCTTGTTAATGCAATTAAACTAAAAAATGACAATACTATAATAGATACTCCTGATGCAAGACCATCTAAGCCATCCGTCAGATTAACACTATTTACTGTACCAACAACAACAAATACTATAAATGGTATATATAATAACCCTAAATCTAAGTATTGACTTTTTAAAAATGGTATAATCACCTTTGTACCTACTTCAGAAGTATTTGATTGATACACAGCTAAAATAATTGCCAAAATAACTTGCCCAAGCAATTTTTGATATGCTCTTAAGCCTAAATTTCTCTTTTTTATTATTTTAATATAATCATCTATAAAACCAATTAATCCAAAACCTAATGTTGATGCAACTAATACAATTGTGTCAGTATTTACAATTCCAGATGAAAATACTGTTATTAGTAAGGCTGTTAAAAAAATAATTCCACCCATGGTAGGGGTTCCTGATTTTGAAAGATGAGATTGTGGTCCATCTTCCCTTATGCTTTGACCTGCTTTTAATCTTTTTAATATTGGAATAATAATGGGTCCTAATATTAAACTTATTATAAATGAAATTATTATAGTTCTAATTATATGTGAATAATCTATCATGTTGTGTATTCCTCCCGTGTTTGTTAAATATCCTTTAGGAAATCTAAGACGATTTCTCTTTCATCAAAAGGATAGACTTTTCCATTCATTAAAATATATGTTTCATGTCCTTTACCAAATAATAATATTATATCCCTGGGTCTTGCATTATACAATGCATATTTTATTGCCTCTTTTCTATCTATAATTACTTTATATTCAATATTAGTATTTTTCATTCCTTCTAGTATATCATTAATTATTATTTCTGGATCCTCAAATCTGGGATTGTCAGAGGTGATTATAGCAAAGTCCCCATATTTTCCTACTACTTCACCCATTTCAGGTCGTTTAGTTCTATCTCTATTTCCACCTGCTCCAAAGATTATAACTTTTCTTCCGTCATAGAAGTCGCTAATAGTTTTCAATACATTTTCTAATCCATCTGGGGTATGGGCAAAATCTATAATAACTGTGAAATCCTTATTTGTTGGTACTAATTCAAACCTTCCCTTAACCCCTTTGATTTTCTCTAAACCTACATTTATAGCATTAAAATCCAATCCCAATGCTATAGCACAAGATGCAGATGCTAAGGCATTATATACAGTAAATTTCCCAGGTGTATTCATCTTAATATTTATACTCTTATTATCATAATTTAAAACAAATTCCACCTTATCTATAGAGTATCTAATCTCAGTTGCGTATACATCTGCTTTATTATCAATTCCGTAAGTAAGTAGTTTTACCCTGTTGCCTACCTTTTCAATAATACGCTTACCATAATTATCATCCAAATTAATAATATTAAACCTATTTGTTTTATAAAATAATTTTAATTTGGCTTTGAAATACGATTCCATATCTTTATGATAATCTAAATGATCTTTTGTCAGATTGGTAAAGATACCAATATCATAATCCAAATAATCTACCCTATTTAAGGCTAAAGAATGTGACGATACTTCCATTATACAAGTATCTATACCATTGTTTAACATATTGTTAAGATTTCTATTTAAAATTAAAATATCAGGTGTAGTGTTGTCAATTTCAATAATTTCGTCTTCTATTATAATCCCTGTTGTACCAATAATACCAGTTTTTATTTTGACTGCATTCAATATGCTTTTAATATAATAAGATGTAGATGTCTTGCCATTTGTTCCAGTAATACCTATCATATTTATCTTCTTACATGGATTATTGTAAAAATTAGTAGATAGGAACCCTAGAGCATCTGTTGTATTTTCCACTCTTATATAAGTAATCCCATTTTTAATTTTTATATCATCCATATATACAATACATATAGCTCCATTGTCAATAGCTTCATCTATAAAATCATGTCCATTAAAATTAAACCCTCTAATCGCTACAAATAAATTGTCTTTAAAGACCTTACGAGAATCGTGATTTATATCTGTTATCTCTAGACTTAAATTTCCTATTTTTTCTTTAGTAAAGTAGTTCCCAAGAATATCTCTTAGTTGCATAATCTACCTCCTAAAGTTAATTAAAAGGCAACTTGATTAAGCTGCCTTCGTTCTAATTTGAAAATTCCACAGTTATATTTTCATCTGCCTTTATTTCTGTTCCAGCCTCTGGTTCCTGTTTGATAGCCCTACCAATTCCTTTTAAATTGTATTGGATGTTTAAATCATCCAAAATCTTAATAACCTCTTCATTGGTTTTACCTAAAAGGTCTGGCATTATCTTAACTGCATCAGGTTTTTTATTTAAGTATAAATCTATAATTGAGCCTTTAATTACCTCTACCCCTGGTAATGGAAATTGGTCTAAAATTACTGATTCTGTAGTAATTTCTTGATATTCAGTTATATATCTTAACCCTAAATCAGCTAACTGTTTTCCACCTTCACCAATTGGTTTATTTCTAACATCGGGCACAACTATCTTTTTTTCTATTTTTTCTTGTTCTTTTTCATTGTAAATTGGTGGAACTTCAAGATAATTTAGTGTATCCTCTAGAACTGATTTAGTGATAGGACCAGCTACTGTTCCTCCATAATATACTCCGCTTGGTTCATCAACTATTACAAGAACTGCAATCTTAGGATCATCTACAGGTGCTACTGCTGCAAAGGATGCAATGTATTTGCCTGGAACATATTTACCATCTATGATTTTTTTTGCTGTTCCGGTTTTGCCACCAACTCTGTATCCTGGAATATAAGCCCTTACTCCTGTTCCTTCTTCGATAACTCCTTTAAGTATCTCTAGCATAGTCTTGGAAGTTTGATCTGATAATACCTTTCGTCTAACTTCTGGTTCAAAAGTTTGAATAACATTACCTTCATTATCTATTACTTCTTTAACTATTCTAGGTTTCATTAAATTTCCACCATTTGCTATTGTTGCAAGTGCATCTATCATTTGAATAGGAGTAATAGCTATTCCATGGCCATAGGACATGGTGGCAAGATTAACCTCTTTTATTGCATCTACTCCTGAGGGTATTATTCCTTTTTGTTCTCCTGTAAGATCTATACCACTAGTCTCTCCAAAGCCAAAGGCTTTGATAAATTTTAACATGTTTTCTTTTCCTAATTGTCTACCAATATTTACAAAAGCCACGTTACATGAATTGTGAACTGCTTCTGAAAAAGTTTGAGATCCGTGTTTAGCTGTACAATTTAGTACAACGCCTTTTATATCCCTTACTGAACCATTACAATAATAATGAGCATTTAAAATATCTGGATGCTGTTCTAATGCTGCAGCTGCAGTTACTATTTTAAAAGTAGATCCTGGTTCATATATATCATTTATAGCAAAATTTCTCCACATTTCAAACCATTTATTTTGTAATTCTTCTTGACTTAAATTATCCCATTCAGCCTTCTGTCTTTCATCAAGCGGCTCCCTAGGATTATTAGGATCATAATCATTTTTATTGGCTAATGCCAATATATCACCAGTAGATGGGTCCATAACTATTATAGAAACATTTTTAGCCTTATGTTCTAATAAGGCTTGGTATGCTGCTTTTTCTGCAAAGTGCTGTATGATTTCATCAATGGTTAAAACAATCGATAAACCATCAGTTGCATCATAAATTTTTTCGCCATCATAGGGCAGTTGCCTATTACCAGCATCTGTTGTTTTAACCCATTTTCCTGGAACTCCAGTTAAATATTTATTAAAAGTCTTTTCTACTCCATAAAGACCATTGTTGTCTATATCAGTAAATCCTAGGATATAGGCGGCAAAATTACCATATGGGTAATATCTTTTATTATCATCTATAACTGTAATGCCTCTAATCCCAAGCTTTCTTATCTCAGTAGCTTCTTCCCTTGTAATCCATTGTTTTATTTTTTCAACACTTACATTTTTGGTAAGTTTTTGATATACTATTTCTTCATCTAAATTCAATATTTTTGAAATTTCTTTTGCTACATCTTTAGGATTATTTATCTCTGCAGGAGTTGCCCATACTGTATAGGCAGTTACACTAACAGCTAGCTTTTTCCCTTTTCTATCGTATATTATTCCCCTTTGGGGTTTGATATCTATTGCTTTTGTCCATTGCTCAAGTGCACCTTTTTTTAACTCTTCACTTTTAAATATCTGTATTTGTACTAATCTTGCTGTTAAGAGTAAAGCTATAAATATAATTGCACCTAAGACAAAACGAAGTCTATTCTTTGTTGATTTGCTAGGTGTTTGCAAAACTATACCCCCCTAAAATAAACTGGAAAAATTACCTAAAATACTTTTCAGTTTTTCTGAAATGCTGAATTCTTCTGGCTTATCATTGGTGGTTTCATTTACAGACACATACACTATTTGACTTTCATCAGGATAAATCATACCCAAGTTATATATAGCTTCGTCACTTATTTTTGTTGTACTTTTAATATTTTCTAATTTTCCTATTAAATCCTGTTTAACTTTTTCTAATTCTAACTTTTCTCTTTCTAATTTTGTTATTTCAATTCTTGCAGATGTTATTTTGGAATAACCATATAATATATAAAGAGAAGTAATTAATAGTATAATTGCTATTGATATATACATTTTTTTATTTATTGTTTTTACTTTTCTAACATTTTTAACTTGTCTATTTTTCTTTTGTTCATTTATTTGTTCAGGGTAATAATTATATTCAGCTTTAGCTACTACCAACTTATTCTCCCCCTTGTAATTTTATACCTATAGTTTCTCCGCTATTCTAAGTTTTGCTGATCTTGATCTTGGATTTATATGAATTTCATCTTCACTTGGTGTAATAGGTTTTCTTGTTATGATTTCTATCTCTCTTTTTTTGTTGCAGATACACTGTGGCAAACTTGGTGGACAGATACAATCCTTATAAAGCTCCTTGAATTTATCTTTTACAATCCTATCCTCTAAGGAATGAAAGGTTATAATAGCTAATCTTCCTCCTGGATTAAGTAAATTCACCATCTTTTCAATAGAAGCCTCTAAAACCTCTAATTCCCTATTTACTTCAATACGTATTGCTTGGAAGGTTTTCTTAGCTGGGTGATGCCCCTCCATCCTCACATTTTTGGGTATAGCTTTTTTTATTACACTAACTAGTTCTAATGTAGTATCAATAGGCTTTATTTTTCGCTCATTTACAATAAATTCTGCTATCCTTTTAGCCCACCTATCCTCCCCATAATTCCATATGATTTTCTCGAGAGCCTCCCCGGAATATTTATTTACTACATCCCAAGCACTAAAATCCCTTGTACTATCCATCCTCATATCCAAGGGTGCATCCTTGTTGTAGGAAAAGCCCCTACTTTCTTCATCTAATTGATATGATGAAACTCCTAAGTCCAATAAAATACCATCAACTTTCAATATATTTAAATTTTCTAATACATTTTCTATATTTTCATAATTATTATGGACTAGAATTATTCTTTCTTTATAATTTTCAAGAACCTTTGAGGCTTTTTCTAAGGCATCTAAGTCTTGATCAATGCCAATCAATTTGCCATTTTTTAATCTTTTAACTATTTCTGAAGAATGTCCAGCACCACCTAATGTACCATCTACGTAGATACCATCTTCTTTGATATTTAATCCTTTTATTACTTCATTTAGTAGTACGGAAATATGGTGAAATTCCATCTTATCCCTCCATTATAATACCTGGTTATATTCCTAATTCAGCCATTTTCTCAGCTATACTATCGTAGCTTAAATTTTCATCGTCATTATAGCTTTCCCATTCTTCCTTACCCCAAATCTCAATTCTAGTAGAAACACCAATTATTATTGCATCCTTATCCAATTTTGCATGTTCCCTTAAGTTTGCAGGGATTATAACTCTACCTTGTTTGTCTAGCATACATTCAGTAGCACCTGAAAAGAAAAATCTTATAAAAGCTCGAGCATCTCTATTAGTAAGTGGTAAAGTCTTTAACTTTTCTTCTAATACCTTCCATTCACTTTTCGGGTAAACAAAAAGACAATTATCTAAGCCCTTGGTCATTACAAATTCATAGCCTAGGTCTTCTCTAAATTTGGAAGGTATAATTATTCTACTTTTATCATCTAATGTATGTTGATATTCTCCAATAAACATACAAGTTCACCCTTTAATTATTTTTCCTTACCACTTTGCTCCACTTCACTCCACATTAACTATATTCTATACCATTTCATTAAATCCTTCCACACTTTTAAATTATTTCTAAGTTTTTTTAGGACCTTGGTCCTATTTTTACATTTCCCGACTTTTAACATCTATTTATGTCAAAAAACATAAAAAAACAGAGAGTATTCTCTGTTTTTAGGATGAAATATATATTTTTTTCTTAACTTAGTTTTTTCTTCTTCTATTAAATATAAATGCACAGATTATTATAGCAGATAAACTAACTAATTGTGCCACCCTAATAGGTCCTAGCATAAGGCTATCAGTTCTTAATCCTTCTATAAACAATCTTGCTGCCGAGTATAAAATTAGATATAGTAGAAAAACTTCTCCGTCTACTTTAGATTTATCCTTGTAACTATACCAAATAAGGAAAATAAATACTAAAAAGTCCCAAATGGATTCGTATAGAAAAGTCGGATGAACCTTTACTCCATTCACTATAATACCCCAAGGTAAATTCGTAGGTCCCCCATGGGCTTCTTGGTTAGCAAAATTTCCCCATCTCCCAATTGCCTGTCCTAATATCAAACTAGGGGCAACTATATCCCCTAATTTCCAAAAGCTTATCTTTCGTATCCTAGAGAAAATAATTGCAACTATTACTCCGCCAATGATAGCTCCATGTATAGCTAAACCACCGCCTCTAATGTTTAGGGCTTCTATAGGATTATCCTTATATAAATCCCAACTGAATATAACATAATAAGCCCTTGCACCAATAATCGCACCGGGTATTGCGAATAATAAAAAATCAATTAAGGTATCCTCATCTATTCCCTTTCTTTTTGCAAGTTTTAAGGCAATCAAAGTGCCTATTAGTACCCCAGAAGCAATTAACAAACCATACCATGCTATTGGTATTCCAAATAAATGAAAAGCAATTGGATCCATTTTTAATACCACCTTTCTAGACTACAACTTATTCATTATACCATATATTAGATTTTTTTTGCAGGGTTAATTATTGATAGGACTATATTATCCTTTGTGAAATGGTCTTTAAATCTCTTTAATATATCTTGGTACCCTATTTCTTCCATTACATCTAAATAATCTAATATCATAAAATTATCAAAATATAAATCAACAAAATTGTTTGCTATATATTCAATAGAGTTAAGGCTCATAAGAAAGTTTCCAAGATTTTTTCTTTGAATTCTATTAAAGTCCTCTAATTTAAGAACCTCTTCTCCTTTTTTATTTATTAATTCTAATACCTTTTCATACACTATTTGAGGTTTATGGGATTCACCAACTATCAACGAATGACCATATGTCTTTTTACCTGTAAAATATGCACCAAAACTACTTGTAATCAACCCTTCATTATAAAGTTCATTATAAAATGCAGAACTTGGTGTAAACAATAAATCTAGGATGATATTGGTAATTAAGTCTTTTTTTATTGCATCTTTTCCAGTTAAATCTAAATCAAAATCTTTAAAGCCTATATAGAATAACGGTGTTGCTGTGACCATCTTTTCTTCGATAAACTTTTCATTTATTTTTTTCGGCTCATCTACATATATTCTATTTATTTTATCTTCTTTCTTTTCAAATTTCTTTTCAGAATTTCTAACTACTTCTATTATCTTATCAAAGGATAAGTCTCCAATAACAAACAACACCATATTTGATGGATTATAGAAAGTATCATATGCTTTATATAATAATTCCTTTGTTATGGTGTTTATACTTTCAACTGTACCAGCAATATCTATCTTTACTGGATGATTGATGTACATAGCCTTTAAACAGTTGAAAAAGACTCTCCAGCCTGGATTATCATCATACATTTTAATTTCTTGAGCTATAATACCCTTTTCTTTTTCTACATTTTCATCTGTTAGATAAGGATTTTGAACAAATTTAACTAACAGCTCTAAGCTTTCATAAAAATTATCAGTTGCAGAAAATAGATATGATGTTTGATTAAAGTTGGTAAAGGCATTGACAGATGCACCATATTTGGAGAATTTTTCAAATAAGCCCTCATCCTCTTCTTCAAACAATTTATGTTCTAGAAAATGAGCAATTCCCTCTGGTACTATTAAATTATCTTTCTCACCTATAGGTACAAAATTATTATCAATAGAACCATAATCTGTTGAAAATACCGCGTATTTTTTGGTAAACCCTGGCTTAGGCATAAAATATATTTTCAAACCTGTATCTAGTTCTTCAAACAAAATTTTTTCATCTATTCTTGAATTTACAATAGTTTTCAAATCAAAACCTCCATATTGATTACTTATTTTCCATGAAATAAATAGTATCTAATGCAATTTGTTTTGATGCTTTAATAACATCTTCTTTTGTTACATTATCCATATCTATTAGTACTTCTTCCAAAGATCTATCATCATTTGCTAATCCCTGGCTAAAAAAGAATTCAGATATTAGGAAAACACTATCTTTAATGGATTCTGTTGATGATTTTATTGTTTTTTTGGATATTTCAATATCATCATCTGTAAAATCGCCATTTTTCATTTTTTCTATTTGTTCGCTAACAATTTCAATTGTTTTATTATAGTTTTCAAATTCAATTCCACCATCTATAAGCAATAAAGATTTATACTTTAGAACTGTGGAAGTTATATAATATGCTAAGCTGTTTTCTTCTCTAACATGTTTAAAAAGCTTTGAATTAGGTCCTCCGCCTAATATATCACTTGCTATTAATAATCCATTATACAATTTTTCTTCAAAAGGTATCCCTGTTCTGTAACCTAAAACCAATTTGCCTTGATTTACATCTAGGTTTTCTTTTACCACATTAACATTATTGATTTCATAATCAATTTTTTCTCTTGATATATGCAATATATCTTCTCTATTTAATTTATTATTTTCTACTATGTGGCTTATTAACGTCTCATCATATTTACCTACATAAATTAATTCTATAGGGCTGTTATTCAAAACAGTCTTGTAGTATTCATATAAATTTTTTTCATCTATTGAAGATAAATCTTCTACATAACCTAATGAATAAAGGCTAAAATCTTCTGATTTACACATCTCCTCAATACATCTGTTCACTGCATAGGACCTTTTATCATTTATTTTGCCTTCTATCTTATCTCTTAAATTTTCTTTCTCTTGACTAACATATGCCTTACTAAATACATTGTTTTCTAGGTATGGGTTAAATACAATGGTTCTTAAGAAATCGACAGTTTGTAAATTGTAACTACTATCATTAAAATATTTACCATCTGGCCATTCAATGGTAAATCTAATGACATGTTTTTCTCCTCTTTTATTAACAGTTAAACTTAAATTTGCTCCATACATTTCATCTAAAAATTGTTCAACTTCCAGTGTAGTATTTAATTTCTCATTACCTCGCTTTAAAACCAATGGTAATAAAGCATTCTTAGTTACGTCCTCTCTATTTAAAGGTCTTATAATATAATAACTTAGTAAATTTGATTTAAACTTATCAGTAAATATTAAATTTAAATTTATACCATTCCCAAGCTTTATCTTTTCAACTTTTAAATCCATTATACCCCTCCTTCAATATAATTTTACTATACCCTAAATTTGAATTAATTAATATAACCATATAGAAAAAATCATCCTATCCAAAGAAGTTTTGCCTCATTTAGATAGGGTGATTTAAAATTTTAAATATATTTCATAATTGTTATCTTATTTTATCAGAAATCCTACTAATTTCATCAACAAATACGTCATAAGATTTTCCTAATATTAATTCATTCATAATGTCGTCAATTTGTCTATATAGTTTGTTATCCTGAGTTATTTTTACCTCAGTTATTTGATTGTCAAACCCAGTTACAACATCAATAACAGTATTTTTAATATCATCATTTAGCTTATTATCATAAGATAGCTTAATACCGATTAAGGCTATATCATTGAATATGACAGTGGTAGCATCATCTACACCGTATAGTTCAACAATTGTATCTGAAATAGATTCTGATCTTTCAATGATTTCCCTTTCTTGACCACCTACTGAAATTGAAGAATCATCACCTATAATATCATTTTTCTTCCTCGTACATCCAATAGATAGAATTAAAGCTAAAGCAATTAATATTAATATTTTCCTTTTCATATTATCCCTCCCTATTATAGTTTTACAAATTATTAGTATTTTATAACAGGAAAAGAAAAAAAGGAGAAAATTTTACTTTTATCTTGATTGTGCTAAAGTAACACCAGAACTAGTTCCTAATCTAGTAGCGCCTGCTTCTATCATTTCTATAGCAGTTTGCAAATCCCTAACTCCACCAGAAGCCTTAACTTCTAATTTATCACCAACCACAGATTTCATTAGTTTAACATCGTGGACTGTTGCCCCACCAGTACTAAATCCTGTTGATGTCTTAACAAAATTTGCACCAGCCTCCATTGATAATTCACATGCCTTTACTTTCTCTTCATCAGTTAGTAAACATGTTTCAATAATTACTTTAACTAAAGCCTTTCCTTCAGCAGCATTAACTACTGCCTCTATATCTTCCTTAACTTTTTTATAATCTTTGTCTTTTAAGGCACCTATATTTATTACCATATCTACTTCCTCAGCGCCTTTATTTATAGCATCTTTAGTTTCGAAAGCTTTAACTTCTTTTGTATTAGCTCCTAGAGGAAAACCAATAACTGTAGCTACTTTGACGTTAGAGTTTTTTAAAAGATTAACACAATATTCAATATGTGTTGGATTTACACATACAGCCTTAAAATTATATTCCTTAGCCTCATTACAAAGTTTTGCTATCATTTCATTCGTAGCATCAGCTTTAAGTAAGGTATGATCTATCATTGACGGTATATTATACATAATACCCTCCTATTTAATAAGTTCTACAATATCCCCATTTCTTACACCAGCAGCGTTTCCTTCTTCAATATCAACGTGCATTTCCAATGCAAAGTTTTCATGAACTCTAACTAAAACATTATCAAAGATTAGTCCTCTTGGTCCTGAAACTCTAACACTTACAACATCCTTATCTTTTACACCAAATTCTTCTCCATCTTTAGTATGCATATGAATATGTCTTGCAGCTACTATAATTCCTTTATCTATTTCAACCTCTCCCTTTGGTCCTACTAATTTTGCACCAGGAGTGTCAGCAATATCTCCAGAATTTCTTATAACAGGTTTTACGCCCAAAGCAAAGGCATCTGATATTGATAGTTCAAACTGTGTATCTGGTCTAACTGGTCCTAAAATTCTAATACCTTTAAGTGTACCTTTTGGTCCCACAACATCGACTTTTTCTTCACAAGCATATTGACCTGGTTGTGATAAATCTTTAAATTTTGTTAATTCATATCCTTCACCAAATAATACATCTAAGTGTTCTTGGCTTAAATGAACGTGTTTATTTGATAATGCTATTGGTAATTTTGTCTTCATTAAAATCCCCCTCGTTAATTTCTATACTATTATTATACAATAAGTAAATAAAAACTTCTACCTATGAAGATAGAAGTTTTCTATATTGTTAATATTCTTTCCAATTTCTTTAATTTCATTAATTATATCTGCTCTTTCTTCGATAGGCACCCTATCTGTATTTGAAATAAAATAATTACCAATATAATTAACGTTTATTGCCTTAAAGAAAAAATCCATCACTGGTAGAGTACCATCAAATTGATTATAGGTATAAGGAGCCCCTCCTACGGATAAAAATACTCCTCTTCTGCTTTCATTTCTTTTGTAATTTTGCCCTAAAGAATATTTAATCGAGTAATATCTTTGACACCTATCTATTAAATTTTTTGCCATACCATTTATAGAATTAAAATATAATGGTGCAGCGAAAATTACTATATCACTATTATCGAATGCATCATAGACTTCAATCATATGGTCCTTAAAAATGCAATTTCCTGTTCTACCGCAGTGGTCACACCCTGTGCATGGATTTATATCCAAATCTTTTATATAGATTTTATTTATGCTTACATCCAATTCTTTAATGCCTTCTAATAGATAATCCAATAGCTTATTAGTATTTTTATTCTTTCTTGGACTACCCATTAAAGCTAAAACTTTCTTCATCCTCTCACCTATACTCTTACGAATTCCTTTAAATATTTCAATAAATTTGCAATAATAATACTTTGAATAGGTATATTTGCTATTGCTCCAATTATTCTACCTGGAAGAAGCACAAAAAATCCTTTACCAAACATGCTAGATAGCCATAAGGTATTCAAACCTAAAGATATAACAATATAACAAGTGAAAACTGCTATAAATATATTTTTATATGAATATATCTTTTCATAAGTGTTGTTTTTTCTATAAAAATATAAGAATAGACCAGGGATTGTTCCCCATAGCATTGAACTTAAAGTGAAACCTGGATGAAATGCACCCTGTGAATTGACTAATACTCCAATTATATCTGCTGCTATACCTGAGACTCCACCAACAATAGGTCCAAATAAAAGACCAGACATCATCAATGGAACTTCTCCAAAACTAATTCTTAGTGCGGGTAATCCTCCTGCAAGTGGTACAAAAAAATACATAAACCTTGTAAGAACAATGGATATGGCTGTTAGAAATCCTGCTTTTACCATAGTTCTTGTGTCCATAAAACTTTTTTTATTCATTTTTCTTCTCCTTTCTTTCTCTTTGACAGAATTCTGCCACACTAAAGAAAAGAGATCTTTAATGCTCAGCGGACGCGGTAAAGAATCGCAGAATGTCTCTTTCGTTTAAAGGCAACTTCCCATCCCTTAACACTTAACGCTCTTTACCTACTCTGTCAGAGTTACAAAATTCATTATACAATAGGCAATTATTTATGTAAAGAATATTTTCATTTTGCCCTATGATATTCGGTGAACTTAATACCTCCTAATATAGTTGCTAAGATAAAAGCCATAACACCCATTATCTTATAATATAAGCCATATTTCACAAAAAACGAAATGAAATAAAACACAACACATACACCATAAAGCTTAAATATTTTACCAAAGGTAATTACCTTAATTTGATTTCTAATAGTTTTTTTCTTATCGTCATATCTATGAATAATATAATTTTTAATTTCTTCATCAGAGGGAAACTTATCAATCTTTTTAAGTATTTCCTTTATACCCAAAAAATCAATTAATATTAATGAAGTATTATCTTTAATTCCATCTTGGAAATAAGAATTTGTTACAAGAAGCCCCTCATCATAATCTAAATTATTTATCAAATTGTTAAATTCATCTACCTTTTTTGACAAAATTCTATCCTCTAAAGATGATTTAATGCATTTCACACCATATTTTTTTTTATTTATATAGCCTATTAAGTCTACTCCATCTTCACCATAGATAAATTCAGTTGAATAAAATTTATCTAAGATTTCCTTGGTATATTCGATAAATTCTTCTCTGTTTAACTGAGTCAATTCTCTAATTACCCTTCTGCTTTTTAAATCCTCGTTAATTGCCATTATCTTTTTCTTATCTCTCTTCTGGTTTATGACATTTATACTTTTTGTAATAAAAAAAATAGTTATCAAGCTAATATATATGGGCAACAATATACTGTTTGATTTTATTATTAAAGTAAATACAAGTATAAAAAACAGCAAAAGAATGAATAAAATATTGTCAAGATACGCAGCTTTGTACGTTTTTCCTTTGTTGACTTCTGTTGAGTAAAAGTTTCTAACAATTGACTTTTGTCTAGTATTAGAGTATTTGCCCTTTAATTTTTTTATAATTCCTTCCATTCCCTTCTACCTTTCTTCATATAATAAATACCTATTATTTGTAGTATTGACAAATATATAAAGAAAGATAAGCCTATTTTTTTAGCCATGCCAATAAAAAATTCTTCTGGTAGCATTTGAATCATTAAATCTGTTTGAGGATTTAATAACCACAAATCATTACTAAAAAAGATATAATGGAAGATGGTAAAGTATTTATTAAAATCAGATATTATAAATAAAGATAAAATTATCAATACAATATAATTTATAAATAATCCAAAGGCAAGGGTTTTACCTAAAAATTTGTATTCTTTTTTATACCCTAGATAGCCCATAATAATAATTGATATAATTCCGAAAAAATATTTAACTAGCCTTTCATATTTAAATAAATTTTGCACATCCCTCATATGCATTACTTCTCTTTCATTAAAATAAGGTTCTAAAAGTTCGTCACCACCCTTACCCTTAAGATAATTAATTATATGATTTGTGATTTCATCTAATTCATACATTATTCTGCCTGTTTCGCTTTCTATATTATATTTTTTGTAAGATCTTAGATAGTAGTTTTTATTGTATGCATTGTTTTCTATACTAATCATTAAAAATGTTAATGACAAGGATAAGATTAATAAAATAGATAATAATTTTTTCAAAAAAACACCCCCATTTATATGTAATTTTATAATACCATATTTTATACAGAAAAAAAGGATGAAGTTCATCTTCACCCTTTAGCCCATTGCCTTTTCCAATTCTCCTAAATGTTTGATTGGGAAATATCTTAATAACTCTTTATATTGCTCAACTGATAGACCCTGCACAGTTGTATAAATATCAATTTTAGTTTGCAAATCAGCCGTCTTAAATTGATTTAAAATGTGTTCAAAATTTTCTTGACCTTCCATTTTAATACCTCCTATTTATATTGTCTATTTTATTATGCAATATAAAATAGGTAATTATACAATTCGTAAATATTTATTATGCATTTAATAGATATTTAGCAGCTATACCGGGTTCAGTCATTGCAAATTCGTCTAAAATTGCGTCAAGTTCTTCTAAGCTTAATAGACCTTCCTTAAGAACTAAATCTCTAACAGGTTCGCCTGTTGCTATAGCTTTATCAGCAATCTTTGCTGAAGCCTTATATCCCACATGTGGTACTATAGCAGTAATGATACCTACACTATTATCTACCAATTGTTTACATCTTTCTTTATTTGCAGTAATTCCTACTATACAGTTATCTCTTAATGTTGCAACTCCGTTGCCTAAAGTTTCGATTGATTCATATAAATTGTAGAATATAACAGGTTCAAAAGCATTTAATTCTAATTGACCAGCTTCAGCTGCCATAGTAATAGTAATATCGTTTCCTATGATATTAAAAGATACTTGACTCATTACCTCAGGAATTACTGGATTAATTTTACCTGGCATTATTGAGGATCCATTTTGCTTTGGTGGCAAGTTTATTTCGCCAAAGCCAGTTCTAGGTCCAGAGGACATTAACCTTAAATCATTTGACATCTTAGATAAATTTACAGCACATGTTTTTAATGCTGAAGATATTACAACAAATGGATCCAAATTCTGTGTACCATCAACTAAATCTTCTGCTTGTTTTAAATCTAAATTTGAAACTTCATTTATATAGGGAACAATATTTTCAAAATAATCGATATCTACATTTATACCAGTTCCAATAGCAGATGCACCCATATTTACAACTTTAAGTTCGTCACTAGCCTTTTCAATTCTATTTATATCTCTCTTTATTGCTGAACTATATGCATGGAATTCTTGACCTAGTCTAATAGGTACAGCGTCTTGCATTTGTGTTCTTCCCATTTTTATTACGTCATCAAATTCTTCTGCTTTTTTAAGCAATGCATCATATAATTTTTTTAATTCTGCTAATGTATTTGGAATAAGCTTTAATGCAGTCATTTTACCAGCAGTTGGGAAAACATCATTGGTTGATTGTCCCATATTTACATGATCATTAGGATGTACCATATCGTATACTCCCTTTTTCCCACCCAATATCTCATTAGCCCTATTTGCTATAACTTCGTTAGCATTCATATTGGCAGAAGTTCCTGCCCCTCCTTGTATAGGATCAATTATAAATTCCTTATGTAATTCACCTGCTATAATTTCATCACATGCCTTAATAATAGCATCTCGAACTTTATCCTCTAATAATCCTGCATGACTATTTGCCAATGCTGCACCTTTTTTTATTTGTGCAAGACTTATGATTAATTCTCTATGCATTTTTTGACCTGTGATATTGAAATTTTCTGCAGCTCTTAGGGTTTGAACACCGTAATAAGCATCTAAAGGTACATTTTTAGAACCTACGGAATCGCTTTCCACCCTAGTATAAATATTGGTCATTACTATTTCCTCCTTTTATATGTAATTCGATTTCCATAATTTTAGTTTATCATAACCTATAAGTGAAATCTAGTTAAGGGAAAATGTTTAAATATTCTGTTATTATTAAAAGACACCTCTATGTAATGTAGAGGTGTCTTTAAACTAATATTTTGATATATGCTATTCTAAATCTTCTCCATTGGATTCTATAACTTTCTTATACCAATAGAAAGAGTCCTTTCTTATTCTTTCTAATGTCCCATTACCATAATCATCTTGATCTACATAAATGAATCCATATCTTTTAGACATTTGAGAAGTTCCACAACTAATAAAGTCTGTAGTTCCCCAATTAGTATAGCCTATGATTTCAACTCCATCTGCTATTGCTTCTTTTACTTGCAAAATATGTTTTCTTAAATAATCTATTCGATATTGATCATGAACTGAACCGTCCTCTTCAACCTTATCAATTGCACCAAGTCCATTTTCGACTATAAATTGAGGAACCTTAAAGCGATCGTATAATCTATTTAATGTGATTCGAAGACCGATCGGATCAATTGGCCAATCCCACTCAGTTAATTCTAAATGAGGATTTTGACTAGTTCCTACTAAATTACCAGAAACTTGTACTCCCAGTTTTGGATTAGCAGTTGCTATATATGACATATAATAGCTAAATGCTATGAAATCAGAAGTATTTTCTTTTAGTATTTCTTCATCTCCAGGTTCCATTTCTATCTCTACACCATTTTCTTCAAAATACCTCCAAATATAATTTGGATATTTGCCATTTATCAAAACCTCTGGATAAAAAGCATTCAATTGTTCATCTTTTAGTGCTTGTAATTGATCCTCGGGCTTTGATGTTGCTGCATATGTTTCCAATCTTGCTATCATACAGCCAATCTTAGCATCGGGCATCATCTCTCTACACATTTTAGTAGCCAAAGCACTGGCTATAAATTGATGGTGAGTAGCCTGATATTTAATTTGGAATGGGTTGTCTTTATATTTTGAAACATCTGAAATAACCCCTCCGCAAGTATATGGGCTGGTGAGCATCATATTCAACTCGTTAAATGGAACCCAATATTTTACTCTACCTTTATACCTTTCAAAAATTACTTTTACAAATTTCAAATAGTCGGTAATTGCTTCTCTACTTTCAAAACCATTGTATTTTTTAACTAAATTTATAGGCATTTCATAATGTGTTATGGTTACAAATGGCTCTATATCATATTTCTCTAATTCATCAAAAACCCTATCATAGAATTCTAGACCTAGTTCATTAGGTTGTTCTTCATCTCCATTTGGAAATATTCTAGGCCATGCAATTGATAATCTAAATACTTTAAATCCCATTTCTGCAAACAGTGCTATATCTTCTTTATACCTATTATAAAAATCTACACCTTTTCGCTTTGGAAAATATTCTTTAGAATCATCCTTAAGGTATTCCTCCAATTGTTGAGAGGTAACCTCTATTTTCATATTATCATTACTGTGTTCCATAGGTCTATAGGGAACCATATCAGAAGTGGAAAGTCCTTTTCCATCTACATCAAATGCACCTTCAGCTTGACTAGCAGCAGTAGCACCTCCCCATAAAAATCCTTCTGGAAATTTTTTTATTACTCTTGTCATTAATTTACCTCCTGCTTTCTATTTGTTAGCTTGCTTTCTTTTTTTGTATCCATCCCTTTAAATCCCATTATAAGGGTTAATGAAAAAGCTATAGCAAAGCTTGCTAAGATTCCTATAATTGCTATAATCAGGTCCCTAAGATTTCCATCCGGTGAAACATATGCTGGTAAGGCTACTAACCCTGGTATAACAAATCCAAAGGTTTTTAAACCTAAAGCTACTACAATTGCACTAGTGATACCGCCTGAAATCATAGCTGCATAAAAAGGCTTTCTTAGTTTTAGATTGACCCCAAACATAGCTGGCTCAGTAATCCCTAAAAGTGCAGATATACCACTGGATATACCAACTGATTTTAACTCCTTATCCTTTGACCTAAGAGCTACTGCAAATACCGCCCCTGCTTGAGCTATATTTGTCATTAAATTAACTACTAAATATCCTGAATCATATCCATATGTGCCCAAATTTTGAATTATGATTGGGAACAATCCATAGTGCATACCAGTCATTATAATAAATGGATTAAATAATCCTAACAATAGGCCTGCTAATAAACCTGCATTTATAAATAACCAATTTACTCCGATTGCTAGATAATTTCCTAAATAATTTCCAATTGGAGCAATAAAAGCTAAAACGAATGGAACTGTAATCAATAGTGTTAAAGTAGGTGTAAATACCAATTTAACAGGCTTAGGAATATATTTATCAATTGCTTTATAAATATATTTCATAATTATAATACTTAAAATAATTGGGAATACTGATGAGCTATAGTTTACAATCTGGATTGGTATAGATAAAAAATGTAATGGATCTGTCATACCAGCTTTTGCTGCATCTAATATGGTTGGATACATTAATGCACCAGCCACAACGATACCTAAATATTCATTTACATCAAATTTTCGTGATACAGAAACTGCCAATAGAAATGGTAAAAAATAAAATGCGGCATCTGCTACGATATTCAGTATTTGATAAGTCCCACTTTCCCCTGATACCCAACCAGTAGCCATTAAAATTGCTAATATACCTTTCATCATACCTGCACCTATAATAGCTGGCAATATTGGTTGGAATGAACTAGCTATAATATCAAGAATACTACTAATAATATTTTTCTTTTCTCTCTTTGTCTCTTTATCTTCTGTTTTTACCATATTCTCTTCTATTGGACTTTCATTGTCTAGTCCTAAAATATCTGCTACTTCAACGTAAATATTTTTCACATTGTTGCCAATTACTACTTGAAACTGTCCATTTTGATATCTAGTCCCTAATACTCCTTCTAAGCTTTCTATGGCATTACTATCAGCCTTGCTATCATCTTCCAGATTGAATCTAAGCCTAGTAATACAATGAATAGCTTTGTTGATGTTTTCTTTTCCACCAGATAATTGAATAATCTTTTCCGCCAATTCCCTATCCTTCATTTAACCCTGCCTCCTAATTTTATTTTTTTAATGATAATTTATCTCTGTCATTTTCATTTTTGAAAACATCTTCATGATTATTAACTTACAAAAATAACTAAATTCATTTATAATAAAATTATAGAACATCTTCTTGTTTACAATAATATCAGCAATGAAATTTACTAACAATTACAAAATGATATATATTGACTTACAAATTTACATATAGGAGGAAATTATGAATTACAGCGAGCTAGATTCTTTTTTAAGAAAAATAACCACCGGGGAAAAGTGGCATCTAGATAATCCAAATAGATTAAGTCCATTCTATAAAAAGGTTGATAAAGTAAAGGTAAATGACTCCTTAGTGTATCTATTTGATTTTGCAATGAAAATAAAAAAAGAAAGTATTACTTTACATAAAGATTCAAGATTTACCTATCTTCCTTTCCATATTCATACTGATATGGAGATGAATTACGTATATTCTGGTTCTTGCACATATATTATAGATGGGAATATTGTGGTGCTAAATGAGGGGGATATATGTTTGCTGGATACAAATGTCATACATGGCTCTGAGCCAATTGGAGAAAATGATATAATTATTAATATTTCCATGACAAAATCATTTTTCAATTCTAGTTTCTTAAGTAGACTTTCAAATCAAGGAATTATAACTAGCTTTTTAATAAGCTCATTGTTAGAGGACCAAAACCATAGTAAATATTTAGTCTTTCCCTCTAATGGCGAATCCAAAGTAAATGAAATAATGAAAAACTTAATGTCCGAATATTATGATAGGGATATATGTTATGATGAAGTAATTGACTCTTATATGATCATCCTATTTTCCGAATTAGTAAGGATATTTAATAAGAACAATTCCCATGAAGATAAGGTAGGAACAAATGATTTTGATATTATTATCCTAATGCTACAATATATAGAAAACAATTATAATAAATGTAGTTTAAAATCAATGGCTAATGATTTTGGCTATAATCCTAATTATTTTGGAAATCTCCTAAAGAGTAAGACTGGTAAAACCTTCAACCAGTTAAAATTAGAATATCAGCTGAAGCAAGCTAGATTACTTATCAATCACTCTAAAATGCCCATATACGAAATAGCTTTAGAAGTAGGCTTTTCTAATCTAGGATTCTTTTATAAAAAATTTAAAGAAAAGTATCATATGAACCCACAAGAATATCGCGAACGTTATACTGGTTAATTTTTAAGAAAGCAAATCAAAAAACACTCATTCTAAATAAATTATTTAAAATGAGTGTTTCATTTTATTATTCTTCATCATCCATATCCCAGTTGTGGTAAACCTCTTGAACATCGTCGTTATCTTCAAGCATATCTATTAACTTTTCCATATTCTTAATATCTTCTGGGTTAGTTAATTTTACTGTGTTTTGAGGGATGTATGAGATTTCAGCCATGGCAAATTCATAGCCTGCTTCTTTAAGACCTTCTTTCACATCATTAAAATCATCAGGATTTGTTATAATTTCAAAACCTTCTTCATCAGATATAAAATCTTCTGCTCCTAAATCAATAGCTAGCATTGTTAATTCGTCTTCATCTACATCATCAGTTCTTTCGATAGCTAATAACCCTTTTCTATCAAACATAAAGGATACACAACCAGATTGTCCTAAATTTCCACCACCTTTATCAAAGGCGTGGCGAACATCTGAGGCTGTTCTATTTCTATTATCGGTTAGACAAGTAGCGAAGACTGCTATACCACCTGGTCCATATCCTTCATAAGTAATTTCTTCAAAGTTTACTAGTCCTAATTCTCCAGTTCCTTTTTTTATTGCCCTATCTATATTATCATTAGGCATATTTTCAACTTTAGCCTTATCTATTGCTGCTTTAAGTGCTGGGTTATAGTCTGGGTCTCCTCCACCCTCTTTGGCTGCAACCATAATATATCTACCAAGCTTTGTAAAAACCTTAGCACGTCTAGCGTCTTCTTTACCTTTTTTATTTTTAATATTATTCCATTTAGAATGTCCTGCCATTTAATTTCACCTCCTTAAATGAGTGCCTTATATATTTTAGCATATAAAATATAATTTTTCACTATTTTTCATTTAAAAATATTGGGGGAAAGGCTCTTTTATGACTACTTATTTTATTCATTCTATCAATTTTTTGAGTTATTTCCTTTGGGCCTTCACCAGTTTCTATATATTTATCTAAAATTTCGTAACTGAAACCCATTTCCGATTCATCGGTTTGATTTTCCCATAATCCTGCTGTAGGAGGTTTATTGATTATAATTTCTGGTATATTTAAAGCTTTTGCCAATTCTCTTATTTCAGTTTTTACAAAATCAGCTAAAGGTAACAAATCTACCCCGCTATCTCCATGTTTTGTAAAATAGCCAACTACCATTTCTGACTTATTGCTAGAGCCTACAACTAAATAATTGTTATGTTGTGCAAAATAATATAATGTTGTCATACGTAGCCTAGGTTTAATATTGGCTTTTGCCATTTTATTGTCTGAATGAAGTCCTGTTGCCTTCAAATAAACGTCGTAAGTTTCACTTAAATCAACCTTACAGATATTTAAATCCAATGCATCAGCTACTAATAAGGCATGTTCTTCATCTTTTTTTTCACTATGACATGGCATCATAATCCCCAAAGAAGTATTGGGAAATGCTCTTTTAGCCAGCCCTGCAATTACCGCTGAATCAATTCCCCCGCTAAGCCCAAAAACTAAGCCTTTTGCCTTTGCATCGATAACCTTATCTTTCAACCATTGAACTAACTCTTCTATTTTCAAATCAATGTTTATCATAAATCCTCCATAGATGTATATCTTAGAATTTTTTGGTGACATTATTAATATTGTGTTTATTTCATTATAACATACAGGTGAAAAATTTGGAAAAAGATAATCTTAAACTTATGGGATTGGGATTAATAACTGGATTTATAAATGGAATCTTTGGCTCTGGCGGGGGTACAATTATTGTCCCAGCCATGGTTTTTTTACTTGGAATGGAAGATTATAAGGCACATGCAACTGCCATATCAATTATTCTGCCACTATCAATTATAAGCACCATAATCTATTTTTTTAACAATACAATTTTCTTTCCTATAGCATTTAAAGTGATGATAGGCGGATTTATTGGAAGTTATATTGGTGCTAAAATATTAAACAAGGTTCCAACCAATATCTTAAGAAAAATATTTGGTAGCGTCATTATTTATACTGCTATTAGGATGATTTGGAAATGAAATTGATAATAATAGGATTACTATCTGGTATCATAAGTGGTATGGGAATAGGTGGAGGTTCAATTTTGATACCTTCATTAGTTCTATTTGACAATATTCCTCAAATACAAGCCCAAGGCATAAATTTGATAGTATTTATTCCAATAGCAATTATAGCCTTATTTACACATAGAAAAGAGGGAAATTTAGAACTTAAATATATTAAAAAAATCATTATAGGTGGTATAATAGGTGCCATAGTAGGATCCCTTATTGCTTTAAGAACAAGTTCTGAAAGTTTACGAAAATATTTTGGTTTTTTTTTACTTCTCATAGGAATTTATGAGTTTTTCAAGAAAAAATAGGTCAAAAATTGACCTATTTCATTCTTTTAAGAGTAGCATATATACAATCGTCTAATAAATATTCCAAGCCTAATTCTTCACACTTTTGAACAACTTCCTCATTGTATGTTCCTGGTTGGAAGAAGATATATTCTATACCTACTTCTTTAGCCTCTTCTAATGTTTTAATACTAATTTTTGGTGGAACTACCATATCCAATACATCTACCTTTACAGGCAAATCCTTTACGGAATGATAGATTTTTTCACCTTCTATTTCTTCATAATTTGGATTCACTCCAAAAGTGTTATAATTATGTTCTTTTAATATTTTCCATATCTTATAACCAAATTTATCTTTTTTTGCAGTAACACCTACCACAACCCAGGATTTCTTTTCCAGCATTTCATTTTTTAGCTTATTAGCATCTACCATAATATCACCCCAATTATACTTTACTTTCTATCTGTTTCATAATACCTTCTACCATTTATTATTGGTAAATGCATCTCACCACTATATTCGATTTCCGCATTCCCGTTGGTTAGATTGGTAATTTCGTTGATAAAATCATCTACCTGAGACTTGATTACATAAAGATATATTACAACATTTATATCATATTTAATCTCTTCTGGTGTATATCCATTGTTCATAAGAAAATTTTCTACTTTTCCGTATAAAGTATATGGAATATTTATCTTTAGTTTGTGGTGTAATGTCATATCGACTATTTTTCCCGCATCTATGGCTATCTTTGCTCCACGGGTATACGCCCTTATTAGTCCTCCTCCACCAAGCTTGATACCTCCAAAGTACCGAGTAACAACAACTACTACATTTCTTAAGTCTTCTTTTTTAAGTACTTCCAAAGCTGGTATCCCTGCTGTGCCTGATGGTTCACCATCATCACTAAATCTTTGTATATTGGATTCTTCACCTATTACATATGCATATACATTGTGAGTTGCATCTTTGTGCTTTGTACTTATCTCTTCGATAAATTCCAAAGCCTCTTCTTCACTATTTACTGGCATTGAATACCCAATAAACCGTGATTTATTAATGATTACTTCATCAACTCCGTATCCCCCTATTGTTTTATATACATCTTTCATTAATATTACCTATGCGTATAATAAGTTTTTCTCGTATTCTTTAAATTCTAAATATCTTTTATAGGAAAGTGATACTAAAGATTTATCTTGACTATAAGTAATCATATTAAGAGCTTCATCTATTTCAAAGAAATTTCCTTCTTTGAATCCCTCTTCAAAATTAACGCTATATTCTAAATTATTGGACTCCATTATATACCATATAATTTTATTGTAAACAGCCTGATTTCTCGTTCTAGAGAAAAATTCATATGCGGTTTCTCCTGCAGGTGATACGATTTTAGCATCAATTCCAGTTTCGTACTTTACTCTTTGAATTGCAGTTTCTGATGGTAATTGTTCGCCCCTAATCTTCCCTTTTGGTAATATCCATTCATCTTTTTCATTTTTTAATAAGAATACCTTACTATCCTTAAATACAACTCCACCAGCACAATCTCTAATTATCATCGGTACCATCTCCTTTAAATTTTATTTAAACTAATAAGTCCTTATATCTTTCAAAATCTATTGAGTTAATTGCAAGTTCAATGAAGGTTCCTTCTTCTTTATGTTCTATTTTATCCACATCATAATTATTCATAAAATAATTTAATATAGATTGTTTTTCATATGGTATTTTTAATGTAATTTTTGTAAACTCTTGTGGTAGATTTTCTTCAATCAGTTTTAATAATTCTCTAATATTTACATCATTTTTAGCTGATATAAATATTTTATCCCCTACATAATTAACATCATATATTACATTAGATATATCAATTTTATCCATTTTATTAAAAACTGTAATAATGGGTTTGTCTAATACCTCTAAATCTTTTAAAATATCAAAAGTTGTTCTGATTTGAATATCTAAATCTTTGTTTGAGGCATCTACAACATGAAGCAAAAGATCTGCATATTTAACTTCTTCTAATGTACCTTTAAAAGCTTCAACTAAATGTGTGGGAAGTTTAGACACAAAGCCTACAGTATCAGTAATTAGAAAAGGTTGGCCATTATTTAATTTACTTCGTCTTAATGAAGTATCAAGAGTTGCAAATAACATATCTTCAACGTAAACTTGTTTCTTATCATTTGCATCATCATCAAATTCAATTAATCTATTTAATAAGGTAGATTTTCCAGCATTTGTATACCCTACTAATGCAACAATTGGTAAATTTGATTCCTCTCTTTTCTTTCTCTTAATGCTTCTTATCTGTTCAATTTCTTTTAGTTGCTTTTCAATATTGTTTATTTCCCTTAAAATATGTCTTCTATCTGTCTCAAGTTTTTGTTCTCCTGGACCCCTAGTACCAATACCTCCCCCTTCCCTTGATAAATAATCTCTAAATCCCACTAGTCGAGGCAAACGATATTTCATTTGAGCCAGTTTTACTTGTAACTTTCCTTCCTTACTTGTAGCTCTATTTGCAAATATATCCAAAATTAAGTTTGTTCTGTCAACTATTTTTTTATCTATAATATCTTCTAAATTTCTAAGTTGAGCACCAGATAATTCATCATTAAAAACTACTGTGGAAATATCTAACTCATCACAATAATTTTTTATTTCCTCCGCCTTACCCCTACCTATAAAAAAAGCAGGATTTATCCCTATTACTTTTTGAATTACCCTAGATATAATTACGCCTCCAGCAGCTTTTACTAACTCTTCTAGCTCATCCATTGATGTATCAATATCTATTACATCATCATGTAGCTCAACTCCAACCAATAAAACCCTTTCCAAACTATCCTGCAATATAGCACCCCCTCTTAAGTTATTATTATAACAAGATTGATTTTAATAAAAGGTTTTTTGTGTTTTTTGCAAAAAACCTACACGAAGCGTTTCAACGAGGCGTGTGATATATACCCACTGTCTATTACACCAATCATAACCTGCCACTTAGAGAAGCGTAGAATCACTTTTTTCGCCTCGTTATAAGTATACCACCTTTTTAAAGTATTATCTAATTAATTTAAATAAAGATTTAATATTAATTAGAAACTATGAAAACCTTAATCTTTAATTTTTAATTTTTATTTCTTAATTATATTTACTTGTGTTTATAATATCCAATACGTGGAAACCATAGTATGTGAAAACATTGATATAGTTTGTAACCATATTGTAAGCATATTGTTACCTTTTAGAATTCGTTATTTATTAACATCCGTTGGTTTCTATGTTATAATAAATGAATAAATATATTTGCTAGGCTTGTTTAATTAAGGAGGTAAATTAATGTCAGATGAAAATAAAAAAAATAAGAAACAAAGGAAAGTAACTGCTTCAAAGGTTATTAAGATTTCCTTAATTCTAATATTAATATTAGGAATTTTAGGTGGAGGAGCTGTAGCCGGTGTTGTTTTATCAATTGTAAAAGATGCCCCAGAAATAGATCCATCTAATATTAATTCGACTTTAGACCAAACATCATTTATATATGATTTGGATGGTAATATGGTTGAAAAAATACAAGCTGCAGAGCTTAGAACTGTAGTAAGTTTAAATACTATGCCTAAACACTTGCAAGATGCCTTTATCTCAATAGAAGATGAAAGATTTATTGACCATATAGGAGTTGACCCACGTGGGATAGTTTCTGCTATTTTTGATAATTTAAAGTCAGGGAGCATGCGTGGTGCAAGTACTATAACACAGCAGTTGGCTAGAGGATTGTATTTAGACCCATTGGATAAATCTTTAACTAGAAAAATCACCGAAGCTTATTTAGCATTAAAGATCGAAAGAGTACTTTCTAAGGACCAAATACTTGAAGCTTATTTAAATAGGAATTACTTTGGTCAGAATGCTTACGGTGTACAGGAAGCTGCCCAAACATATTTTTCTAAAGATGTTCAAGATCTTACATTAGCTGAATCTGCTTTATTAGCAGGTGTAGTTAAGGGTACAAATACTTATCAACCTTTTTACAGGGTAAAACCTGAGGATTTTGATAGTAGTAAACATTTTGAAGTTGGTCAAACTGATGTGCTAGGTGAAAAGTACATCTTAGTTTACAATCAAAAATCTGTTGATAGACAAAAAATAGTATTAAAGAAAATGCTTGATTTAGGAAAAATCACTGAAGCAGAATATCAAACAGCATTAAATCAAGATATTAAAACAAGCTTAAAACCTGGTGAGAAAAAGACCTATGATATAACAAATTACTTCACCGATTATGTAAAAACACAAGTTGTTCAAGCCTTAGTTGATAAGCTAGGGTATACAAGAGAACAAGCAGAAGATGAATTATATACAGGTGGTTTGAAGATATATTCAACTATCGATGTTAATCTTCAAAAGAAACTAGAAGATGTATACTCTAATTTCACAGAAATACTTGTAGGAAAAACCGATAATAGAAAAGACCCTATATTGGTAGATTGGAGTTTAAGTAAAGCAGGTAACGTGTTAGATGAAAAGAAAAATGTAATATTCTATAAAAAAGATAATATTATGACAGACGATTATCAATTGATTATAGAAAAAGGTACTTATGAAATTGCAAATGGTGATTTATTAATACGTAATAATAAATTAATACCTTATAAAAAACATATTGATATTGCTGATTTCTATACTATAGATGAAAGAAAGAATTTGGTAACACATACTGTTGGCTCTATTATCCCAAATGAAGATGAATTTGAAATTATAGATAATGGGGTAAAAATCAAACAGAAATTCTTAGACAAAAATAAAGATTTTTATAAAAAAGATGAACATGACAATTTATTGATAAATGATAAATTCTTCTTTGTTTCAAAAGATGGAATTGTACAACCTCAATCAGGAACTGTAGTTATGGATTATAGAAACGGTCATATCCTAGCAATAGTTGGTGGCAGAGATGTTGATGGAACAAAAATCCTAAATAGAGCAACAAGTTCACAAAGACAACCTGGTTCAGCAATTAAACCTATAGCGGTATACTTGCCAGCATTGGACAATGGATATACAGCAGCATCTCCAATTGATGATATACCTTTTTATAATGGCAATGGAAAATTATGGCCTAAGAACTGGTATAGTGGATATCGTGGTATGCACACATTAAGAAAGTCCGTAGAACAATCTGTTAATGTAAACTCCGTTAAAACTTTACAAAATATAGGAATAAAAACTTCAATGTCTTATTTGGAAAAGATGGGATTAATAAATAAGGAACATCCAGAAAAAGATAGTGTAATAACCAGTGCAGAAAACAAATATACAAATGATGAAAATTTATCAGCATTGGGCTTAGGCGGAATGACAAAAGGTCTTACCCCATTGGAGCTTACAGCAGCCTATGGTGCCATAGCAAACAATGGTGTATATATTGAACCAATTGCTTTTACAAAAGTAGTTGATAAAAATGGCAAGGTTTTATTAGATAATACTCCAAAAGAAACTGTAGTTGCATCACCTCAAGTGGCTTATATTATGGGTGATATTCTTAGGACAACAGTTAGTAACGGTATAGCTAGCAGAGCAAAACTTTCTAATATGGTAGTAGCAGGTAAGACAGGAACAACCCAAGATCAAGCAGATATTTGGTTTGTAGGATATACTCCATATTATGTTACTGGTACTTGGATTGGAAATGACTCACCAAAGATTACATTAGGTAAAAGTAGTAGTACTGCAGCACAATTGTGGCAATATATAAATACTAAGATACATGAAGGATTGGAAAGCAAAACTAGCTTTGAAAAACCTGAAGGAATTGTTAGTGCAAGTATCTGCACACAGTCAGGATTGTTGGCGACAGAATTATGTGCTCAAGACACACGCCCAGGAGGCGTTGTAAGAACTGAAATCTTTGCAAATGGTACAGTTCCAACAAAATATTGTGATGTGCATGTGGCATTGGAAGTTGATATTAATAATGGAAAAATTGCTAATGAGTACTGTCCTGATAGTTTAGTTGAAACTAAAATATTTATCCAAAGAACTCCACCTTATAATCCAGCAGAGCATAACGGTATAGTACCAAGCGATTGGGAATTCAATGCACCTACGGAAATTTGTGATGATCATAATGAATCAACTAGAGAACCAGATATATTAGATGACTGGTTTAATGATTGGTTGAATAGAAATGATAGAAATAATCATGATAATGATAATAACAATGAAGAAGTAATACCATTAGATCCATTTAATTATAATAATGGTAATGGACGTGGTAGCGGTCAAGAAAACAATAACGGTAATTAAATTGAAAGACTAAGGATATTAATTCCTTAGTCTTTTGTTTTAGGGGTAAATACTATTGCCATTATATACCCAAATAATATAACAGCAGCGATACCACCACCAGTTGCTTCAATTCCACCAGTAAATGCACCTAATAATCCTTTTGTACTAGCACCTTCTATTGCACCCTGGGATAAGGCATATCCAAATCCACTTATAGGTACTGTAGCTCCTGCTCCTCCAAACTTCACTAATGGAGTATAAAGACCAATTCCCCCAAGTAAAACCCCTGCAGTAAGGAATGATACTAATATATGTGCGGGAGTTAGTTTCGTATTATCCAATAAAATCTGTCCAATAACACAAATTATGCCCCCAACTATGAACGCCTTAATATAATCCATAATCCATCTACTCCTTTTTCTTATCTAACACTATAGCATGGGCAATACAAGGTATTGATTCACCCTGTTGAATACTTGTAGTTGAATGAAGTGCTCCTGTTGACATTATTAATACTTTATTTAAATTACCCTTTTGCATCTCTTTTAGGACATAACTATTAAAAACAGCTGCAGAACATGCACATCCACTACCACCTGAATGTGTGTCCTGTGCATCTTTATCAAATATTTCTACACCTGCATCAGTAAAAATACCTTTTAAGTCATATCCCTCTTTCTTCATCAAATCTATTACAATTTCTTTACCAATATGGCCTAAATCTCCTGATATTATTAAATCATAATCTGAAGGTTTGTGACCTGTATCCCTAAAATGATAAAGTAATGTATCCATGGCTGCAGGTGCCATAGCACCACCCATATTATTAACATCTTTAATACCACTATCAATGATTTTTCCAGTAGTTATATATTTTACATATGGACCATTTCCTGTAGATGATAATAGAGTGGCTCCTGCCCCTGTTACAGTCCACTGTGATGAAAATTTTCTTTGAGTACCATATTCCAGCGGAAATCTAAACTGTCTTTCAGCTGTGCTAAAATGACTTGATGTTGCACATATAACCTTATCTGCATATCCTCCATCAACTAACATTGCACCCAATGATAAAGATTCAGTCATAGTAGAGCAAGCTCCATACAATCCAAAGAATGGTATACTAACTTGCCTTGCAGAATATCCTGTAGCAATTATTTGATTTAATAAATCCCCAGCTATTAGATAATCAATATCCTTTATGGATAATCCACCATTATTAACGGCTGCCTTAATACACTCTTCCTGTATCTTAGCTTCTGCCTTTTCCCATGATTCTTGACCCCATAAATCATCCTCTAGGATCATATCAAAATACTTTGATAGTGGACCATCTCCTTCTTTTGGACCTACAATTGTATAAAAACCTTCAATTGAAGGCGGATTTTCTAATTTTACCGTTTGTGTTCCAAATTTTTTTATAGCCAAATTATCACCTACCCTTAAATAATAAAGTAAATAACCCTACTATAATCGAACTTCCAATTCCATAAACCAATACTGGACCTGCAATTGTAAACATTTTAGATGCAACTCCAAAAATAAATCCTTCTCTTTTAAATTCCATAGCAGGTGAAACAATAGAATTTGCAAATCCAGTTATGGGAACTGCTGCTCCTGCCCCACCAATTTTCCCTATTTTATCATATATACCTAGTCCTGTTAATAATGATCCTAGAAAGACTAAGGTTATAGATGTAAAAGAAGCTGCACTTGTTTCATTTAATCCCACTTTTATTAGGTAATTTAAGATTAATTGACCTAAAGTACAAATTAACCCGCCAACTAAAAAAGCCATTATAATGTTTTTTGTATAGGTTGGCTTCGGTATTTTTTCTTCAACATATTTTCCATATTCTTTTCTATTTAAATTTTCCATTCTAACCTCCTAAATGAATTATAAAATAATATAATGAACCTGATACCTTGCCAATTAGTAAAGCTGCCTTAATAGCATTTTCTTTTCTGCTTAATTTAAATTTTTGGACAATAACTGGTATTACATTTAATGTTTCAGCTAATGCAGATGAGAAAAGTCCTATAAATGATCCTAAAACAACACCCATTATCAAGGCACCTATTTTACCCAGTTTAATGGAATAATCAGAAAAATATACAAAGGAAGCTAAAAATCCTCCTGCAATGTACATATCTTCATATAGCTTTAAATATCTATTGGTTTCGGTTAATTGAATAAGTCTAGGAAACAGTTTAATTAATGTAATAAAAGCTGCATATGCACCTCCTACTAAAACGCCTCCCCCTATAGATAATAAAAACAGAATTAAATAATTCATTACAATCATTCCTTGTTTTGTTTTTTTACCATTTCGTTTAAAACATATTCATCCATATCCTTATCATAAAGATATGTTTCTATATCCAATGGACCAGGTTCTTTTCTCCTTCTTATACTCCTGCTCATTACCCTTTTAAAAAACGTAACCATTCCAATTCCTAATCCAAAAGAATATGGTACTGTCATAATTAAAGGGTTTTCTTTCTTAACTCCTGTAAAAGTAAAATACAATTTATTCAATGTTTCTGACATGCTCACATCTTCATGAAAATACATAATACCCATGGCTGCACCAAAAAATAATACAATACAAACTAAAGCTGTCTTTATTAGTTCAAATATTTTATTCTCTTTTTCTTTAGATTTTATCTCTAAAATAACCTCAGTTGCACCCATGGGATTTATATCTACAAACGGAGTTTTTTCAATTATTTTTTTTATGACATCATTAGCTGATAAATAATCCCAATTTTCTTTATCCTTGCTAGTATAAACCTTTATATTTTCAACTTCATTTTGAACTATTGCATTTTGACAATAAACATCAGCAATATCTTTTACATAGATTGATTCATTCTTTCCTGGCGAATATCTTTTAGAAAAGATTATATACACTTGTTCTTTATTCATCTGTTTCATCATCCCTTATATAATTAAATACTAATGTAGCACTTTTGGGTACTTTATTTGTTTTTTCTCCCTTTAACTTAAACAGGTATATAAAGGATACAATGATGATTAGAGTTGTTAATATAAGCAGAGTTCTTCTTATTACCAATTTCATCACTTATCACCTCAGTTAATAATATTGTTTACTTAAACTGATTTTTAATACAAAAAAAGGCATATCATGCCTTTGCTAGTATTTTCCTCATATCTTCAACTATTCGTTTTTCAATTCGAGATACCTGCACTTGCGATATGCCTAACATTTGTGCTACTTCAGTTTGGGTTTTATCTTTAAAATATCTTAATATTATTACTTGCCTATCTCTAGGCTTAAGTTGATTTAAAATATCCTTTAAAAGAATATTGTCTATTAAGCTTACATCATCCTCAGACTCCAAACTTATTTTATCTATAAGATATAAAGGTGAGCCTTCATTTTGATGAACTACGTCATATAAATATTCTGGCTGGTAAGAAGATTCAAGGGCCATAACGATTTCTTCTTTTTCAACACCTATCTCATCTGAAATTTCTTGGATAGTAGGCTCTCTACCTAAATCTTTATATAGTTTTTCCTCAGCAGATTTTGCCATTCCTGCCACTTGTTTAAGTGACCTACTTACCTTAATTATCCCATCATCTCTTAGAAATCTTTTGATTTCTCCTATTATCATTGGAACAGCATATGTAGAAAATTTTACGTCATATGAATTATCGAATTTATCGATAGCCTTTAAAAGTCCAATGCTTCCAATCTGGAACAAATCTTCTATATCGTGCCCCCTGTTTAAAAAACCTTTTAAGACTGATCTTATTAAACCAAAATTACTTTCAACAAGAATTTCCTTAGCTCTTTGATCACCATTCTGAGATTTTTCTATTAACTCTATAGTCTCTTCGTGGGATAATAGAGCTTTCCCATTTCCCCCAGAGCTCATATTATCTACTCCTTATCAACCGAGCTTTTTATCTTTTTCTTCATTGTAATAATTGTACCTTCTTCACTGCTACTTTCTACTTTTAAATCATCCATAAATGTTTCCATCACTGTAAATCCCATACCAGATCTATCTAAATTAGGTTTTGATGTAAAGAAAGGTTCCATTGCTTGTTTTATATCTTCAATGCCTTTTCCTTTATCTTTAACCCTAATTACAATTTCATTATCATAAATGCTTGACTCTAAAGTTATAATTCCGTCACCATATTCGTATCCATGTATTATCGAATTTGTAACAGCTTCAGAAATAGCAGTTTTTATATCTGATAATTCTTCTAAAGTAGGGTCTAGTTGCGATGCAAAGGCAGCTACTACAACTCTTGCAAAAGACTCATTTGCAGATTTACTTAAAAATTCTAATTTCATATAATTTTTTTCCATATTTATCACCTCTCTAAAGATTCTAAAGCTTCTTCTAAGTTTTTGTAGACTTTTATGATTTTTAATAGTCCCGACATTCTAATTAATCTATCAACGTAAACATTTGAACTTATTAATGCAATTTTCCCCTTATTTTCAATCACATTTTTGTATCTACCCATAATAAGTCCAATGCCAGAACTATCCATTAAAGAAAGTTGCGTTAAGTCAAGGATTATATTTTTAAGATTATTATCTTTATATTTTTGATCAATTTTAAGCCTTGCTTTTTCGCTTATATGGTGATCTAATTCACCATAAAAATGAACAATTAAATTGTTTTTCTCAATATCAATTGTATAACTCAAATTTATCCCCCCTTACGTATCTTTATATTCAACATAAGAGCAAATTTCTCCTTCAAAGAATTTTAACTATTTTTGTAGAATTATGTGAAAAAGAGTCATAATTTATAAATTATGACCCTTAGGATAATATTATTTACATGCTTTTACAACTTGATTTAACAATATAGTCGTTGTAACACTACCTACCCCTCCTGGAACAGGTGTAATGGCTTCAACAAGTTCAGATACATCATCAAAGTCTACATCTCCGCTAAGTTTTCCATCTTTATCTAAACCTACTCCCACATCTACAACAATGGACTTTTCAGTGAAATACTTTCTATCAAAATATTTGGGTTTTCCCAAAGCTGTTACTACTATATCCGCATTTCTTGTAATTTCATCTAAATTTTTTGTCCTTGAATGGCATATAGTAACGGTTGCATTTTTCTCAAGTAACATCATTGCTAAAGGCTTTCCAACTACCATTGACCTATTAATGACTACAACATTCTTACCTTCTAATTCAATATTGTTATGTGTAAGTATTTCCATAGCAGCTTTAGGTGTTGCTGGTGCAAATCCATCCATATTCCCTTCAAAGATTAATTCTAGATTTAACGGATGCATACAATCAACATCCTTTTCTGGATTTATTGAAGCTCTTATTTTTTCTTCATCTATATGTTTTGGCAATGGTCTAAACATAAGAATCCCCGAGATATTATCATCGCTATTTAATCCACTCATAAATTGAATTAAATCATCCGTACTTAATCTTTCGTCTTTTTCATATACAATAGACTTAACTCCAATGTTTTCACAGCTTTTTATTATACTTTTTTCGTAGGATACATCGCTAGGATTGTTTCCCAATCTTACTATACCTAATGTTGGAAACTTGCCTTCACTTTCTAATTCCTTTATCCTTTCAATCATAGTTTCTTTGATATTTTTAGCAACAATACTTCCTTTTAGAATTTCTGCCATAATGTACCTCCTCGTATAATAGTAATTGCAAGGAAATATTATATATTTTTATAGAGATAATAGCCTTGCAATCTATTGTCTCTTTTTTATTTCTTTGTATAGACCAATAACAATGCCTGTGGTTTAATTATGGTAGAAGCCATTAAGGAAAGTTCAGTTCCTCCTTGTTTAGCCTTCGGGTTTATTCTTAAAGAGTCAGTTCCCCTTGGCTGTGTGTTTTCTTCTAACCACTAGCTGTTTTCTCCTGAATAGGTGTCCCTTATATGCAGGAAGGGTTCGTGCATACACCACAGGAGCTTATTCATATACGCGAGGGTGTCGCTGCCACAGTCCCAAGGGCATTGTTTTACTGGTTTCTTAATCTATTTAGAAAGTGAGGTGAATTCTATGTTGAACACTCTCTTTGTAGGTATCGATGTTAGTAAAAAGAATAATGTTGTTCGTTTTACTAATTCCCTTGGCAATACTTTAACGGTTTTCTCTGTTCCTAACAATCAGGATGGTGCTAATAATCTTATTGATAAACTACATGACACCCTTATGTCTAATGATTTCCAAGACGTCTCTATTGGTATGGAATCTACATCTATTTATGCAGATCATCTAGCCATATTTCTTCGTAATGATGATTTCTTGAAAAAATATGGTACTAAAGTATTTATCCTGAACGCTAAGCAAATCAAGGCTTTTAAAGAAGCTTACCCTGAATTACCTAAAAATGATAACATCGATACTCTTATCATCGCTGATTATTTACGCTTTGGTCGCAACTCCAAAGAAGTTAATCTCGATGAAAAATATATTGCCCTTAGAAATCTTACAAGAGCAAGATTTCAGGTAGCCCAGAACCTAAGTCGTGAAAAGAGTAGATTCCTTGATACCTTGTTCTACAAGTTTTCTTCCCTAGATTCTTCAAAGGTATTTTCAGACACCTTTGGAGCTACTTCCATTGCTGTAATTACAGACTTCTTCTCTATAGATGACATTAATGATATGCCTTTAGAAGATCTAGCGGAATTTTTAGTAGATAAAGGTAAAAACAAATTTACTGATCCAGAGCGAATTGCAAAGGATCTAAAAGCAGCCGCTAAGAGTTCTTATCGTTTATCTAAAACCGTAAGCGATTCAATTAATCAACTACTAGC
>JAPXKQ010000001.1:0-169138 GCA_033809995.1 Tissierellaceae bacterium | reverse complement strand
CAGCTACATCTTTGGAAATACCAAATCCTACCTCTTTAACAATTACTGGTCTATCAATATAATTTATTATATTTTTGATATTGTCAGCAATCCCAACAAAGTCTCTGTCTCCCTCTTCCATGGCAAGTTCTTGAGCTGGGTTTAGGTGAATTTGAAGTGCATCAGCATCGATCAATTCAACAGCCTTTTTTGCATCTTCTGCTGTAGCTTGTCCGTTTAAATTGCTAATTACTATACCATCATTTCCGATAATCTCTCGAACTATTTTAAATGATTCTTGACTATCCTCTTCCTCTAATGCAATTGTTTGAGAACCAACAGCCATAGGGATATTAAATTCTTTTGCTAAAGTGGCTAAATCCTTGTTTATTTCTTGAGAAAAGTCTGCTCCACCTGTCATAGCATTGATCAAAATTGGATAATCGATAGTTTTGCCTAAAAAACTTGTTTTTGTATCAATATCGTCATAGTTCAAATTAGGCAATGCATTATGTTCCAAATAAACATCACCTAGTAAGGTATTTCCTTTGAAAGAAGACATTAAATAATTTTCAATATGTTCCTTTTTTCTTGCCCTTCTCATTATTACACCTCTTCTAATGTTTTAAGCATCAATGAAACTGCTTGCAGTTTCCACACACCGCTTCAACGAGGTCGTCTCGTTATTATTAAGGCATACTAATATAATACTTTATTTTTAACCCAATGTAAAGAAGGCTTCTATTGAAGCGTTAAGGTTGCCTTCTTTGAAACTCATATACGAAAAGTCCTATTAATTTTAAAGCTCGAATTGTAGGACTTTCCTATTCGTTATAAAGAAGGCTTCTATTGAAGCGTTAAGGTTGCCTTCTTTGAAACTCATATACGAAAAGTCCTATTAATTTTAAAGTCTGAATTGTAGGACTTTCCTATTCGTTATAAAGTAAGCTAGTTCAAGTAATCTCCGAACATATCTTTTACTAAGATATCAGTCTTTTCCCTATCGTAAATGTAATAACTAATTTCTCCAATATATTTCCCTTCTCCAGGAACTGTATCTGTTACCATATTTTCAGTATCAATTTTATTTGCAGATGCTGCACCTTTTAGCATTGTACTTAAAGGTATATTTGTTTCAACATTTGAGAAATATGTTTCAACTAATCCAGGTAGTTTAATCAAATTCTTAGGTTTTAAAGTTTGTTTAATAAGTTCTTTCATAAAGTATTGTTGGGCTTTAATTCTGCCAACATCTCCTTCTTTATAGCCAACAGTATAGGAGTTGTTGTGTCTCCATCGTAAAAAGTCATGAGCATTTTTCCCATCTAATGTTTGTAGACCCTTCTTAATGTTTATGTTAAGAGGTGGCTCTGCAGTTGGATCTTTATATTTCATATCAAATGGTACATCAATCTCAACTCCGCCTATTTTATCTACTACTTCCTGAACAATATTGTAATCAACCTTAACATAATAGTCTAAATCAATACCTAAAAATTCTCTTACAGTTTTTAAAGTCAAATCTACTCCACCATAAGCATGTGCTGCATTTATTTTATCCTGTTTTCCTTTTACAGGAACTCTAGTATCCCTTGGTATTGATAAAATATTAATTTCCCCAGTTTCAAAGTTTACCTTAGTAAGCATCATTGTATCTGTACGAGTTCCTTTTGATTTTTTAACACTTTGTGCATCTACACCCATAAGTAGGAATAATATCTCATTTTTAACTTTTGGCTTAATATTATTAGATTCTTCAATAGTGGGATCATCTGAATCATTAGGGGATGCCACCACGGGTCTTTCCTTAAAAATTGAACTAAGTACAGTTGAATACAACAATACAAAGCATATAAAGGAAGCCAAAAAGGCAACGATAAATTTCTTTTTCATGAATTACACCTCGTCTAATTTTACATATCTATTAAATAATACTACAAAAAAAGTCGAATTACAATTAAAAATATCTGTTAATTGGTTACAATACGGATACAATTCAACAATTCACAACTAAAAAGGCAAATTAAAAGGACGAAAAAAAGAGGCATATGCCTCTTTTTAACTTCTTTCCACCAAATCCAATAATATTGCTTTTCTAAGTTCTTTAGTCTTTTCTTCACCTTGAAGATGTTCTGAAATCTTTATTGCAAAATATACTGCTGCAGCTGGTCCCCTTGCCGTAATTATATTGCCATCCTGTACTACAATTTCTTCTTTATATTTTCCATCCTTTAACTCCTTATCAAATCCAGGATAAGATGTTATATTCCTCTCTTTAATTATTCCAGCTCTTTGGAGAACTATGGGCCCTGCACATATTGCAGCTACTAGTCTACCCTTTTCATTGTATTCTTTCACCAGCTTGATTACTCTATCATCATCTCTTAGATTTGTAGCACCTGGTAACCCTCCAGGTATGATGATTCCGCTATAACTACCATGTTCTGTTATTTCTTCAATTCTTTTATTGGCAAGGACCTCTATACCATGGGCACCTCTAACCTTCAAATCATCAGTTAAAGATGCCATATCCACTTCAACGCCAGTTCTCCTTAGATAATCAACAGGTGTTAGTGCTTCCACCTCTTCAAAGCCCTCAGCTAATAATACCAATACCTTGGTCAAGCATATCTCCCCCTAATCACTTAATAATCTTTTTTCTCCAGTTAATTCTCTCAATGGCTTGATATTTTGTACAAATTCTAATGTCCCCAAATATTCCCCTTCCTTATTTCTAACAGCAAAGAATCTTATAAGGATAAACATATCTCCCTTTTGAATCCAGAAATCCTCATTATCTTTTTCTCCAGATTTAAAATCGTTAACTATTTTATCAACAACGTGTACTGATGCTGGAGGGTGGCAGTTTTCAACCGAACGTCCAATTACTGCTTTTGTTCTAGCGAAAATTCTTTCATCACCTTTGGTGAAGAATTTTACAATATTGTTTTTATCTATAAATGACATTTCCCCTGGAATTGTATTAAATAGGCTTTCTATTTCATCGGCGGTTAATATTCCTGTATCAAATTTAATATATCCGCCTTGGTCTAATCCCTTTTTCTCCTCTTCTTTTTCTAAATTAACTCTCTTTAATTTCCATTCAGCCTCAGGAGGAACCAATGCAAACCCAATTTCATCTGATTCATTATAGATTGCAATCCATTCATCCTCAGTCAAAGTGTCTAGGCACATTGGAAATAGAATTTTTTCTTCTTTATATATCATTTCTTTTATTTCGTATAAGGATTCTTCAATCTTCTTTAGTAATTCTTCCTTTTCTCCCTTATAAGTGGTTAGACTTAATTTTACATCCTTTACTAATGCTCTTATTTCGTCATCCTTTCCCCACATTACTTTCGGAGGAGCTGTTACACCATATTTTTCAAGATAAGGGAATACCAGATTTTCTTTTCTGCTATAGTGTTTATCAATATCCCAAAGAAGGTTGAAATTTTCAATAAGCTTATTTATATTATCTTTTGAGTCTTCTTCTTTGAACTTCTCAATGTTCTCTCTTATTGTCTTTTCCATTAATTTAGTTAAAGCTTCATTTTCTTTTTTAAATGTATATATTGGATGTCCTGGCACTTGTTCAGGATGGTGAATCTCTTCTAGCGTACCTCTGAATACTTCTGCATGAACGTTGCAAAGATGTTGGATTTCTTCTATAGGTAGACCCTCTTTAACTAATTCTACCTCCATACGTGATATTTCAGCAGGGGATACACCTTGTATTACTTCTGCAAATTTATCTTTTACCTCTTGTACTGTTTTACCTTCATGTAGTTCTTTTATTACCCCTTTAAGTAATTCTTGGCGATATTCTCTATTGTTTATTACTTCACTCATTGTATCTCCTCCATATTACATAGTATTGTTATAATACCCAAGTGAGGGACATAATAAAACAATAGATGTGCTTAATTCACAGTTCACAATGCACAGTTCACAATTAATGGAGCAGTTGACAGTTGAGAATGAACAATAGAGAAGAATTTAAAACATTAGAAAATTGAAAATTAAAAGAGGAGATTCTTCGAGAGCTACGCTAAATAGTTGGACTTAGAATGACATACTGCAGTGATTTAGGGTCATAAAAGAGGAGATCCCTCGACTACGCTCGGGATAACAAAAGGCGTGCAAAGCACGCCACCTATTACCTGTTACCTATTACTTATTACCTGTCTTTTCAGTTATTCACTCTTCACTCTTAGTTCTTCACTAAAATTGTTGTTATTTATATTCCTTCAGCATTTCCACTGCTTCTGCAATTAACTTATCTGCTTCTTGGAATATTTTCTTATCTATCACGCCTTTATTAGCTTTGATTTCTTCAATATATTTATAAATTATAGTTGGTGTTATATATCCATCTACCTTGGAAATCTTATCATAGCTATCCATTACATCATCAAATATCAATTTAGTTTTCATATTATCATATATAGGTGTATTGTCTAGACCTTTCATATATGCTGTTAGCTTCACCTCATATTGTTCGAGCACTTCTTCTTGTCTTGGACCCTCAATAAATTTATTTAGGAAGTTTTCACTTTTTAGTATTCTATCTGCTAATGTATCAAATGGGATTCTAATAGCGCCATCTACAAAAGGCATATCTTCCGAATCCAATGCCATCAATGATAGATAGTCCTTCCATTCTTCTGAAATGTAATCATTATATTCTTTAAACTTAGCATAATCTATTATCGGATAAAATGCACCTTCTAAATTCACAAGCTTTAGCTTACTATTATAGATCTTTGTTATCTCTTCCTTAAGCTTTTTGTTTTTTATTTCCCCAATTTTTTCTGGTGGAAAATAAAATTCTTTTCCTGCAATATTCATCAATTCATTGTCTTTATCATTTGCAAATATTCTATCAGAGACTCTTTCCAGATTAGCTTCCAATACTTTTTCTAATGTATCAATCATATGATTTCCATCTAGCTCGTCCAATTTCCCTATATTTTTATCTATATATGCAACTATATCTTCTAATTCACCAGGATTTGCAACCATCTCATCAAATTCTTTTGCAATCTTTTCCCTTTCATCTTTATCTACTTTAACTATTGGTTTATTTACTGGTGCAGAGGCTGGGTCTTCCACAGGTGTTTTTTTCTTGCAACCAGTAAAGGCAAATACCATTACCATTATCATAATAGTTAAGACTAATAAAAATTTCTTTTTCATATACACCCCTTCTTTCGTACTTTATTTATTATTTTATACCCTAAGCTTATCATACTAATTAATCAAAATATTTACAATATAATTACAAAAACAAGCCCCCTAAAAAGGAGGCTATGAAGATTATCTACATCCTGGTTTTGGTATACATAGCATTTGCCCAACTCGTAGATTATTAGGATCTACACCTGGGTTTGCTGCAATTAAATCAGCTGCTGGAATTCTAAACATTTGTGCTATTGAAAATAAGGTATCTCCTTGTTTAACAACATAGTAGCATCCATCACACTCTGGAGGCATTGTTTGAGGTATACAAATTATTTGACCTACTCTTAGATTGTTTGGGTCTAGGCCTGGGTTTACTGCCAATATCGCCTGTACTGTTGTGTTGAATCGAATTGCTAAGTTGAAAATTGTATCTCCTGCTCTAACTGTATATTCAAATGTTCCCGATGGACATCTTGTTGGTGGAGGAGTTACTATTGGTATACAGATTACTTGACCTACCCTTAGATTGTTTGGATCTAAGCCTGGGTTTACTGCCAATATCGCTGCAACTGTTGTGTTGAATTGAATTGCTAAGTTGTAAATTGTGTCTCCTGCTCTAACTGTATATTCAAATGTTCCCGATGGACATCTTGTTGGTGGAGGAGTTACTATTGGTATACAGATTACTTGACCTACTCTTAGATTATTTGGGTCTAAGCCTGGATTTACTGCCAATATTGCTGCAACTGTTGTGTTAAATTGAATTGCTAAGTTGTAAATTGTGTCTCCTGCTCTAACTGTATATTCAAATGTTCCCGATGGACATCTTGGTGGAGTAACTATTGGTATACAGATTACTTGACCTACTCTTAGATTATTTGGGTCTAAGCCTGGATTTACTGCCAATATCGCTGCAACTGTTGTGTTGAATTGAATTGCTAAGTTGTAAATTGTGTCTCCTGCTCTAACCGTATATTCAAATGTTCCCGATGGACATCTTGTTGGTGGAGGAGTTACTATTGGTATACAGATTACTTGACCTATTTGTAAATTCATTGGATCTATTCCAGGATTAGCAGCCATTATCGCTTCAACTGTTGTATTATATTTTATTGCCAATAGATATAAGGTATCACCTGATTTTATTGTATAAGCAAATGTCCCTGATGGGCATGTTGTTGGTGGAGGAGTAGTACCTGAACCTGGTATACAAATCTTTTGACCTATCTGTAAATTGTTTGGATTTATGCCTGGATTTAATTTCATGATAGCATCTACTGTTGTATTATATCTTTGAGCTAACAGATATAATGTGTCCCCGGATTTTATTGTGTAGGAAAAGCTTCCTTGAGGACAATTACCTGACATTTTTTTTAAATCGTTCATTAATAACCACCTTTCTTTCATTAATCTATGCAATATATACTATGCAAAAAAGGGGTTAAGAGTTACTATGGAATAAATCTCAATTTTATATAATTATATATAAATGGTATAAATAAGTAAAAGGCAAAGGGTACTATTGAAGCTGGATGTACATCCCACGTTGTAGATGGAATTAGACATGCAATATTCCAAGGAATCATAGCAGCAAAAAGAATAGAAGTATTTCCTAAGTCTATAGCTAACTCATAGTTTTCAATATGATTTTCCTTGTACACATTCCTCATGATTTCACTTGTCATAACTACTGCAATTGATTGATTTCCTCCAAAACAAGCACTAACAAATGATGTAATTCCTGTAGCTAATAGGACTTTCCCTCTAGTATTTGCCTTCTTAAACAGATTGCCTGCTTTATTAAATAAATCCATACCTTCTAGCAGCCCTGCCATAGCACATGAAACAAATACCACGAAACCTGCTTTTAACATTGATATAAGTCCCCCGCCCTTTATTATATTTACTAGGGGATTATCTGGTTCTAACTTAAATCCAAAAATCAATGAATTTATTATATTGATTATAGATGCTTTTTGTACGACTATCGCAATTATAACTCCTGTTATAATACTAATTACCATAGACCTTTTTACATTTACTTGAAAGATGCTCAAAGTCAACATTACTATTGCAGGCAATAACACTATATAGTTTATAGTAAAATAATTATTAATCTCAATTAGGATATTGCTGCTTATATTGTTTAACGGATTTGAAAAAGATAATATAAGATATATGAGAGAAACCAATAAAAATGGTATATATGTAGTCTTTCTAAAGCCTTTGAGCATAGGATATATATCAACATCCGTTTGATTTGCCACTAGGGCAGCACTAGATGACATAGGGGATGTTCTATCTCCAAAATAACATCCAGAGAGAATTGCCCCTGCTGTAAGGTTTAAATTTATGTCCCCACCCCTTGCCATAATTATAAGTACAATTCCTATGGTACTAGCAGTACCTAGTGATGTTCCCAACATATAGCCCACCATTGAAGTGGATAAAAATGCAAATAATATAAAGAACTTGGGATTCATAATTTTCATGCTAAAATATACTATTGAAGGTATAGTGCCTGCTACAAGCCATGAAGCAGTTACAAGACCAATAAGTATAAATACCTTAAGAACTACAAATGCCTTCTTCCCTCCTAGTAAGGAGGTTTGTCCAATTTCTTTAAAAGATTTACCAAGCTGTAGTGATATAGCTGCAAATATTAAAAAACTTAAAAGAAGACCATATCCTATATATAGTCCCTTTAGTACAACGAATATCAATACTAAAAATGATAAGATAAATCCAAATAGAATTAACATTATAATTTCACCTTCTTACCTTGAATAGTCTGTCTGTTTTTTAATTCCTTATCAATGCTTGTTAAAACCTTTGATTTATCTTTGCTCCATTTAGGTTCAATTAATAAATCTTTTTTCCCATCTCCTGTCAATCTATGAACCACCATTTCTATAGGAAGTAGTTCCAGTGCATCTACAATTATACTTACATATTCATCCATAGACATTATAGGGAATGGATTGTTTAAATAGTAATCATATAAATCAGTCCCTTTTTGAATATAAAGAGAATGAAGTTTTATCCCCCAAATATTCTTTTCTGCCACATATTTTACGGACTTAAGTATATCCTCCCTGGTTTCATAGGGTAATCCTATGATTAAATGGGTAACTACTCTTATATTTCTTTTCTTTAATTCATCTATAGCCTTATCATATGTTTCTAATGGATATCCCCTTCTAATAAAGCTTGCAGATTTTTTATGTATTGTTTGAAGCCCCAATTCTATCCAGAGAAAAGTTCTCTTATTTAATTCTTCCAAGAGGTCCAATACATCCTTATCTAGACAATCAGGTCTTGTGGCTATTGCAAGTCCCACTACCCCCTCTACTTCTAATGCTTCATTATAAATTTTAGATAGATAATCTATGGGTGCATATGTATTTGTAAAATTTTGAAAGTATGCAATGTACTTTTTTGCCTTCCACTTCTTAGATAGGAGCTCCTTTTGTTCTTCAATTTGTTTTTTTATAGAAGCTTCCCTTGTCCCAGCAAATTCACCTGAACCTTCTTCACCACAAAATATACAGCCCCTTGTTCCTACTTTACCATCCCTATTTGGGCATGTAAAACCCCCGTCTAAGGATAGCTTCATAACCTTTTCTCCAAGTATATTTAGAAGCTCATTATTCAACGTATTGTATCTTTTTCCATTCATTTAATCACCTATAGTCGAAGCCATTTCCTCGACTTTTCTTATTAGCTCTTCGTAGGAGTGGGTCCTATTTCTCATACAAATTCGAGCATCTTCATTACAAATTAAGCATTTTCTTGAGCTTAACCCCATTTCACTTCTACTTATTTGTTCGTGGTTTTTACCAAATACGTCTATATCAAAGATACGTCCAAGCTTATGTTCATCTTCAATATCTACCATAAGTTTTTTCAAATCATGTGCATTAGTATCTACCATGATATAGCACTCGGGTCCAGTAATCTTAGAGGTTTCCTCAGAATATATAATTCTTAAATTATGCCTTTTTAGGGTTTCTTTTATAGCCTTGATACCTTCTTTATGAATTTTTCTATATAATTCGTTATCTTTGATTTCCCCAGGAGTATTTAATGTAAAGGATATTAGACTATATGGGTATTCTTTTAATAATTCAACTTGTTTATTAGCTCTATCCTCTCTGGATTTTAGTATCTCTAGGAACATCTTTTCATTAATCATTTCACACCTCTTAAATCATCGCCATGTTCAAGCAAATAAAGCATTATTGTAATGGCAAGTAAATCTGCCGAGCCACCTGGGCTTATATTATTTTCAATAAAATCTTTATCCATTTCTTTTACATAATTTTGTCCTGCATCTGTTAGATACCCACCCAAATTTAACGCATTTTGGGAAGTTTTCTTAACATAATTTAATGTTTCCATATCATGCCTTCCAAGGATATTGCTATCTTCTGTATTTGCCATTAAATTAAGTAGAACTTGCACCAATATATCGTTTATATGGTATTCATTATCTTCTATAAGATATTTTAGTTCAGATAATGAATATTTTAAAACTGTACTAAATCCAGATTCTACCTCACCCCTAATCCCCTTAACGCCATATCTTTTATACAATTTTTCTCCATAGGTAAGGTTGTTTTTATTTTCTAAGCTTAATAATTCCGCTGTTAGACCTTTAGTTATTTCTTTTACCAAATTTGATATTTCCAATGAATCAATATATATGTTGTTAGTCTTCCGGTAGATGACACCTGCAGCTGCAGATATTATCCCTAATGAGAAAATCAAACCCTTATGTGTGTTTACTCCATTAGTTGCCTTAAACATTTTTTCTTCAGCATTTATACCTATGGGTCTTAAATCATTTAAAACTTTCGTATAATCATTACCATCAAATTCATACCCAAGCTTAACACATTCATAAAAATATGTATTTAAAGATAAACTGCTATCAATAAATGTAAATATATCCATATCCCTATGGGCACCAGAATTAAACCTGTCTACTAATCCAGGTTTTGGTGCTACTGCCACTTCATATAACATTGATTTTAAACACAAATCCCTTATATAATGAAAAAAATCTTTTTTTGTCATGTACCTACAACCTTTCTCTAATAGGATGGGCACGAAAACCCACCCCTACCTTTGCCATAGATAAATAAGAATAAAAATCTTATATACTAGAAAATATAAGATTTCTGAAAGCTTCAATTATTTTATTATTTCTATTCTCCTTTAAGGCAATAAGATAAATATTTCGGCTGACAGCAGGAAGAATCGGAACTGCTACTACCCTGTCTGAACCTGCATTAATCTTATTAAAGGAAGTCAAAGACATAAAGGAAACACCAAAACCGTACTCGGCAATTTGATAGCTAATATCCCCTATACTTGTGTCACCAATGATATTTATATTAGATTCATTCAAATTTAGATTATTAAATATTTCAGGATACAGATTGGAATATTTTGAAACCATCATTACGTTTTCCCCCTCTAAATCCTTAAAGCTTACATAGCTTCTCTTTGCAAAGCGATGAGCTTTATTTACAGCCAATATAATCTTACTCTCATCAATTAAATGAATATCTAAATTATTATCTTTTATGGACTCTTGTTCATCTAGGATTACAACAGCAACATCAATTTCTCTATGATTTAATTTTCTAATTAAATTTGAACTTCCATCAAAACAAAATGAAACCTTTATTGTACGATATTTATCCATAAATTCTGAAATACAATTTCCAATATCTGTGCAGCCAAAAGTCCATAAAAGGCCTATCCTTAGCTCACCTTTCAATAATTCAGTATAGTTTTCCATATTTATTTTCAAATTGTCATAAGAGTCTAAAACCTTTCTACCATAATATACAAAATCTTTTCCTGCTTCTGTAAGCTTAACTCCTCCTTTTTCCCTTATAAATAAATCGACACCTAATTCATCCTCTAATTTTTTTATTTGTAAGGATAGTGTGGATTGAGTTATAAATAACTCTTTTGCAGCTATGGTAAAGTTACGATATTCACTTAGTTTAATAGCATACAATATTTGACTGATAGTCATACTTACACCCCATGTATTGATTTTATCAATATTATACTATAAACATAACAATTGGACAAATAAAAACATTTTCAATATACTATTTCTGGAGGTGAAGGTATGATAAGAAATTATGAATACGATGTAGTGGTGATAGGAGGGGGTGCAGCGGGAGTTGCAGCTGCCATAGGTGCTTCCGAATGCAATGTTAAAACATTGCTAATTGAAAGAAATCCTTATTTAGGAGGCGAAGCAACTCATTCTAATGTTACAAGTTTTTGCGGATATTTTACAAGGGGTGAAAACCCAGATCAGGTTGTTTTTGGAGTTGGAGAAAGGGTTTTACAAAAACTTCGAGATATGAATGAAAGTACAGACTATTTCATTTCAAAGGCAACTGGAAATGCATCTATTAGGTTTAATCCTGAAAAATTAAAAGTTGTATTTGATGATTTAATTGAAGAATCTAATGTTGACTTATTACTTAACATTTCAATGATTGGGATTAAAAAATCAAATAATAGAATTGAAGAGATTACTTGTATGGATGATGAAGGATATGTAAATATTAAGGCTAAAGCCTTTATCGATGCAACTGGTGACGCCAATGTAGCCAATCTTGCAGGTTTAAAAACCTTTTGGGGAGACGAAAATGGAAAAACCCAAATGGCAAGCTTATCAGTTAGGATAGACCATTTGCCAAAGGATGATGACATTAACCCAAAGGATCTAGAAGCTGCAATTATTCAAGGGAAAAAAGATGGAATTCCTTACTTACATAAAGAGAAGGGGTTGATTATAAAAATTCCTTTTGAAGATTACGGTTTCCTTACAATTCCTAGTTTGCACTTAGATGATTTAACAGCACAAACCCTAACAAAGGCTGAAATAAATCTAAGAAAACAGGCTCAAAGCTATGTAGAAGCATTTAAAAGATATGTACCATATTTAAAGGATATAAGGTTAGTTTCTACGGGCCCAAGAATTGGTATAAGAGAAAGTAGAAGAATTATCGGCGAAGAGATTTTAAACCATGAGGATGTATTAGCTGGAAGAAAAAGAGAAGATAGTATCGGTAGAGGCGGTTGGAGTCCTGAAATCCACAAGGATATCAAAGAATTAATCTATATTCATATAAAAGATAACGATTACTATGATATCCCAATAACAACTTTAAGATCAAAAGACATTGCAAACCTTTGGTGCTGTGGAAGAAATATCTCCTGTGATCCAATTTCTCATAGTTCTGTAAGAGTAATGGCAACAGGTTTTGTAACAGGTCAAGGAGCAGGAGTAGGTGCTGCTTTAACCCTAGATAAAGATGAGTATGATATAACTAAGATTCAAAATGAACTTAAAAAACAAGGAGCATTATTATAGGAGGAATAATAAATGTCAAAAGATTTAGAATCTAATAGCAAAAGAAATATAATTATTTTTATTTCGTTATTATTGATTGTTTTTTCAAGATTTATACCAGGTCCTGCAGGTCTTTCCCCATCAGCAATGCAAGTATTAGGTATATTTTTAGGTATTATTCTTTTATGGCTAACTATTTCCATTGATTGGCCAAGTTTATTATGTTTTGCAGCTTTAGCATTTGTACCTGAAATAAAGTTTAATAGTATGTTAGCTGGCTCTATTGGAGGCTCAACATTCTCTTTTCTACTATTTACATTTATGTGCACATATGCATTATCACAAACTTCATTTGTTAAAAGGTGCGCCGTTGAATTTATCACAAGTAAAATCGCAAAAAAAGGACCTTGGTGGTTTTTAATTTCATATTGTGCATCAGTATTAATCATAGGATTAGTAATGTCTCCATCTGTATTATACGTAATTTATTTACCAATTTTAGATGAAATATGTAAAGTTCTTGAGTTGAAAAAAGATGATAAACTTGCTAATGCCTTGGTAATGGGTCAAACAATAAGCTGTGGTCTATCTTCAGGAATGACTCCAATAGCACACGTTTTTGCAATTATGGCTATGGGATTTTATGAAACTGCTACAGGTTTATCAATTAGTTATGCTTCATACATGGGATTTGCAATTCCAGTTGGAATTATTAGCTTCATTGCTATGATTATTATATTTAAGCTATTCTTAAAACCTGATATGTCAAAATTATCAAAGATAAATATGGAATCGCTTAAGTCAGATATTAAGCCAATGGATAAACGAGAAATACTTATATTGATTATTTTCTTTATGGTTATAGCCCTATGGGTATTACCTGGATTTATCAAACCAATACTACCTACAGTTGCAAACTATATTGATGCTTTTGGAACAGCTTTTCCACCATTACTTGGTGCTGTTGCATTATGTATTATAACTGTTGATGGTAAACCATTATTAAGCTTTAAAGATGCAATGAGTAAGGGCGTTTCATGGGCAAGTTTAATTATGGCTGCTTCAACTATGGCACTAGGGTCTGCAATGACTAATGCGGATATAGGATTAACAGCTTGGTTAACTACAAATATATCCCCAATGATTCAAAACCTAAGTCCATTTGTTCTTATTTTCATCTTTACTCTATGGGCAGCATTACAGACTAATTTATCCTCAAACATGGTTACAATCACCGTAGTTTGTGCAGTTGCAATTCCAATTTCTCTTGCATCAAAGGGAGCAATTAGTACTCCTGCTATCGCATCAATTGTTGGAATGATGGGGGCATATGCCTTTGCAACTCCACCTGCACACCCTAATGTTGCTTTAGCAAGTGCATCTGGTTGGACAACTACTGGTCAGATGATGAGATATGGTGGTGCAATCATGTTCATATCTGTAATAGCCACTGTAATTATTGGATATCCAATAGCTACAGCATTAATGGGATACTAAATTAAAAAGTGGGCATATGTCCACTTTTTTTAATGGTAATCAGACTATGATCACCATGTATATTTACTTGAAATGAGGTATTTTAAAATGTATAAAAAGAAAATTTTTCCCTGTGAGCTAGGATTAATATTAGCTATAATAATTAACAGTTTCTCTGTCAGCTTAATTTCAAAAAGTAATTTTGGCATAACTACCCTTTCCTCAGTTCCTTTGGTATTAAGCCATATTTTTACTTCCATATCCTTCGGAGCATGGAACTTTATAGTTCAAAGTGCAACTATATTAATACTGATTTCTATCACAAGACAATTCAAAATTGGATACTTACTTTCCTTTATAATAGCAATCGCATTTAGTGCAATGTTGGATATTAGTAAATTCATGATGCTATCATGGCCGATTTCTTTTTCCTTCCGTGTGATATACTTTGTTTTGGGACTCTTACTTCTAACTATAGGAGCCAGCTTATTTATTAAATGTAAATTGCCTGCATTGCCTTTTGATACCTTTGTTCGTGATATGACAGAGTATCTCAATGTGCCTATAAAAAGAGTTAAAACTACATTCGATTTAATTTGTGTAGCTATAACTTTAATACTTTCATTTTCTATGCTTGGATATATGGATAGTGTTGGTATTGGAACAATTATAGGGGCTATTGTTACTGGAAGCATTACAAATAGTATATGCAACTACCTTGATAAAAGGTATGTCTTTAATTTGAAATTCTCATTTTTAAAAAAGCTTTTATAAAAAATTCATTAGAGTTGGAACCTTTCACTTATTCTAAAAAACATCTTAATGATTTTTAGAATTGTAAGCTATGGATGAAATTGATATACTTAATTTAATAGCTTTTAATACACTTTAGAAAGGTAGGAAAGACATGGAGGATTTAAAACAATTTAGAGATAAGATTGATGAAATTGATAGACAGTTGGTAGCTCTTTTTGAAGAAAGAATGGAAGTTGTACTTAAAGTAGCAGAATATAAAAAGCAAAATAATATTCCTATTTTAAATGTAAGTAGGGAAAAAGAGGTTATTGATAAAAATAAACTTAGATTAAAAAATAAGGACTTTGAAGATTCTTTAGAATTATTTTTCATTAACCTTATGAATCTTAGTAAAGAGGAGCAAAAGAAAATTATATTTTAGACCTAGACCCTGGGAAAATTCCAAATTAATAGGGTAAGATTAAAATAGGGATGGCACAAAGTCCATCCCACAAAACCTATTATAGTTTTTCCGCAAAGCTCTTTCCAAACTCAAAGCATTGTTTTTTAGCTTCTTCATCTGGATTCCACAAGACTTTGATTCCTTCTTGAACAATATCCAATTTAGCATCTCTTAGTTTTTCTTCTATTATCTCTACACTTTCACCTGACCAGCCATAGGATCCAAAGGCTGCAACTTTCTTCTTTTTAAATCCTATTCCTCTTATCATTTCTAATAGTCCCCCTGTGGCATGCATGATACCCTTATTTACAGTTGAAGAACCTACTAAAAATGCCTTAGATTTAAATAGTTCAGTAATTACATCATTTTTATCTGTATTTGAAGCATTAAATAATTTAACAGCAACCTTACTATCTACTGATCTAATCCCCTCTGCTATTGCCTCAGCCATTCTTCTAGTACCATTCCACATTGTATCATATACTATTGTGATTTGATCTTCTTGATAAGCGTCTGCCCATTTTAAATATTTTTCTACTATCTGTACTGGATTATCTCTCCAAATTACACCATGGGATGTTGCTATCATATTTAATGGTAGGTTAAGGCTAAGTACTTCTTCAATTTTCTTAGTAACCAATGGACTAAATGGAGTAAGTATATTTGCATAATATTTTATAGCCTCTTCAAATAGTTCACACTGATCTACTAGGTCATTGTACATCAATTCAGATGCATAATGTTGACCAAAGGCATCATTACTAAATAAAATATTTTCTCCGCTCATATATGTCATCATGCTGTCTGGCCAGTGTAACATTCTTGCTTCTACAAATGTAAGTGTTGATTCACCAATATTTAGTGTATCTCCCGTCTTAACTTCTACAAAATTCCAATCCTCATGATAATGACCTTGAAGTATCTTTTTGCCATTTGATGTACAGTAAACTGGTGTCCCTGGAATTTCCTTCAATAATAATGGTAGAGCACCGCTATGGTCAATCTCACTATGTTGGGCTATGATATAGTCGATTTCTTTTAGATCTATTTCCTTTTTAAGCTTTTCTACGAATTCTGCTGCAAATGGTTGCCATACTGTATCTACTAATACTGTCTTTTCATCTTTAATTAAGTAAGAATTATATGATGAACCCCTGTCTGTTGAATATTCATCCCCATGGAAACGTCTAAGTTCCCAGTCAATTTTACCAACCCAAGTTACTTTGTCTGTCATTTTAAAACTCATAAATATATACCTCCTTAAAATATTTATTTCTAATTTTATTAAAAGTACCTGTTTTCCTCACCCTAGCAGTTCTTAGTTCTTCACTCTTGTTTCTTTAGCCCTTCAATATCTAATAGTACTATTCTTCTATGACCTATTAGTTTAATTAGTCCGATTTCTTGAAAATATGATAACTTTCTACTTAATGTTTCCTGACTCATTCCAATATAGGATGCTAAATCCTTTTTACTCATCTTTAGTACTACTTCCTTATTTCCATTTGACATACTGATCAATGTATTTGCCAATCTTTTTTCTACTGTATTTAAGCTAATATCTTCAACTAAATTCTCAACCTTATCCAGTCTACTACTAAGCTCTTCCATTACCTTAAAAGCTATTGATGGAAACTTTATCATTAGGTTTTTTAGTTGAGCTCCATCAATTATGCACATGGTGGTTTTTTCTAATGCCTCTCCATAATCTGTCATTGGGGTTGGACTAAATAAAGATAATTCCCCAAGAAACTCTCCTGGTCCCAAAATTCTAATAACCTGTTCTTTACCACTATCATTGAGTCTAGCAATTTTGACTTTTCCCTTATGAATTACATAAAGTCTATCCAGCTTTTCTCCTGCCCTGTAAATCATCTCACCCTTTTCAACAGTTCTATCAAATGTTATAGCCGCCACCTCAAGCATCTCTTCTTGTGTTAGATTACTGAAGATAGGAACCATTTCAATACAATTCCTACCCTCTCTTTTCATACAATTACACTGTGCCATTTTCCCACCTCTTATAGGCATTTACCTGCTTTATCTAATTAGAAGCTAATACCTTTTGTTTGGACTTACCCCTGTCTCCATATGCCAATAGTCTTACTGCATTGATGATTACAAGTAATACGCTTAGTTCATGGACCAACATTCCGAAGGATAGGTTTACTGTCTTGACAAGTACTCCCGCAAGTAGCAATGCTGCTACTAAAATGGCAAAGTAGATATTTTGTTTCATATTATTTACTGTGGCTCTACTTAAACCTATAGCATGGGATAATTTTTTTATCTCTGCTGACATCAATACGACATCGGCTGTTTCCATAGCTACATCTGTACCCGCTCCACCAATGGCTATCCCTAAATCTGCTGAGGCCAATGCAGGTGCATCATTTACTCCGTCCCCTACCATTGCAGTTGTTCCATACTTCTCTTGAAGTTCACCGAGTACTCGTACCTTATCTTCAGGTAATAATTCCGCAAAGTACTCATCTATTCCCAGTTCTTCAGATATTGCCTTTGCCGCTCTTCTATTATCTCCTGTAAGCATTACTATTTTTTTAACTCCAAGGGATTTTAAATTAGCTATTAGTTTTTTGGCATCTTCTCTAACGGTATCAGCTATTGAGATTATACCCAAAACATTATCCGTACTACCAACTATAACGGCTGTTTGTCCTTTTTCTTCCTCAGAAGCCAAATATTTTTCCTGAGCTTCTATATTTATTCCATGAGAAGCAAATAATTTTCTATTGCCAATTAGATAAGTCTTTCCACCAATAACTACTTTCAAACCCTGACCTGTGATGATTTCCGCATCTTCAGGTACATCATTGATTTTACCCATTTTTTCTTCTGCTTTTGCAATTATGGCTCTACCCAATGGATGCTCAGAATAGGATTCTCCTATTGCTGTAAGTCTTAATAATTCATCTTCTTCTATTCCGTAAGCTTTAACGTGTGTAACTGATGGTTTTCCTACAGTCAATGTTCCTGTTTTGTCAAAGGCAAGAACCTTTATTGTACCTAATTTCTCCATGATTTCTCCACCTTTGACTAGTACACCATGCTTTGCCCCATTTCCAATTCCAGCTACTATTGATACTGGAGTGGATATGACCAATGCCCCTGGACAAGCTATTACTAATAGAGTTAGAGCTAATACTATATCTTTAGTTACTAAATATAATAATACCGCTAATATTATTATGCCTGGTGTATAAAATCTAGAAAACTTTTCTAAAAATTTTTGTGTCTTAGCCTTTTTATCTTGTGCTTCTTCTACCATTTGTAAAATTCTTGCAAAGGTAGTGTCTTCTCCTACCCTATCTGCCTTTATGATTAAATATCCTGATTCTATGATTGTGCCAGAGAATACCTGATTATCCTCTAGATTTTTATTTACAGGGATTGACTCTCCAGTGATTGCTGCTTGATTTACATATGCATTACCTTCAATTACTGTTCCATCTACAGAAATCTTTTCTCCTGGTTTTACAACTACCAAATCATCCTTGACTACTTCATCTGGGCTTAATTCTATCTCTTCCCCATCTCTCAATACCTTTGCTGTATCAGGAGCCAAATCAAGAAGTGCCTTTATAGATGATCGAGTTTTTTCTATAGTTCTTGACTCCAGATAATCACCTAGCATGAAAAGAAATGTTACTGCTGCTGCTTCCCAAAACTCCCCTATAAATATAGCCCCTGTTACTGCTATTGTTACTAAGGCATCTATACCGACTATACGGTACTTAATAGCCTCAAAAGCATTTTTAAAGATGGGGGTACCAGCTATTATAGTAGAAGCAATCATTACTATCTTTGTTATTAATGCATATCCCATTGTCTCTTTTAATATGAAAGATAAGCTCACTAATATACCTGAAATTAAAACTCTTTGGCCTTTGGTCATTTTTAATACCCCCTTTCTTTTTCTATGAATTATTTTTCTGATAATACATCAAAGCCTAATTTATCAATTTTGCTTTTAATTGTTTCAGAGTCTATTTTTGTTTCGTCAAATGTTACCTTTACTCTTGATGTGTTGAATAATACCTCAGATTCCTTTATCCCTTCAGTCTTTTTTAACATTCCTTCAATTTTTGCTGTACAACTTGGGCAAGTTAATGTGTCTAATTGATATGTTTTTGTTGTCATTTAAAACTCCTCCTTGTTTTTATTTTGTTAATTCAATTATATGGGGTATTAGGAATTGATGCCTTGACCTAGGTCAAAATTTAATTAATTTATACCCTTTTCAATAAATATTATTTAACTAATCCGTCCTATTATACTATTTCCAATTTACAATTCATATTTCACAGCTAGTAGTTTTACAAATTGGTTACATATTCAGTCATTCTATATTAAATACAATAAAATTGTGATACATTTAGATAAAGGATGGTGAGTTTATGAAAAAAATAATATTACTTATATTAGCCTTTTCTTTGTCAATAAGTATAATTGGATGTACAAAAGCACCTATTGATAATGAAGTGATTGAATCTAAGGAGATATCCTCAACAGATAAGATTGATGTTGCCAATCTAACCCTTTTAGATGAGTATTTACTTGACTTTGATAAAGATGGTGAAGAGGAAAGAATAGCAATGTACACTGCAGCAGAAAAAGATGAAAGTGGTGAAATAGTCTGGGATGATGGTCAAAACTGGCTATTCTTAGTCCAAGATACTGATAAGGATTATGTATTATTTGATGATTATGTACAGCTTGGTAGTATAGACTTTTATGTATATACCATAGAAGATGATTTCTATATTGATACAGTACAAGTAGGAACAGCAAATCTAACTTTAAAATCATATCATTATGATAAAGATAAAAATAGCTTTATTATGACTGTACCATATAATACAACTGGAAATGTAAATATGATGAAAAGGTCAAATTATTAAAAGATAGGTACAGTGTAAAACTGTGCCTTAATTTTTAAGGGTAATTCTGGTCCGCGCATTGCACTTATGTTATAATAATCTTACAAAATCAAGGAGGTGATTCTCATGCAAAAGACACTATTAGTTATATTGATTGGCTATTTAATGGGATGTTTACAATGGTCATATATACTTGGAAAAACAATTAAGAAAACTGATATTAGAACATTGGGTGGGGGAAACGCTGGAGCATCAAATACAGTTACAGTATTTGGTTGGAAAATGGGAGTAGTCGTTGGTTTACTTGATATTTTAAAGGCAATTATTTCTATACTAATTATAAGATATTTTATAAAGAACTTTACTACATTGGATTTATATTTGAATGGAACAAGTGTAATTTTAGGACACAATTATCCATTTTTTATGAAATTTAAGGGAGGTAAGGGAACTGCCTCTACACTAGGTATGTTGTTTGGAATAGATTATAGACTAGGAATCATTGGATTCTTAGTGATATTAGGCGTTACTGTTTTTACAGATTTTATCGCATTGGGCACAATTTCCTTGGTAATATTTTTTATCTTGGCAACAATCTATTTAGGATTTGGAAAGGCATGTATATTAATTACAACTTTTATAGCTGCACAAAGCATATATAAACATATCCCAAATTTAAAAAGGATATTGGCAAAAGAGGAAGACAGTTTAAGAGATGCCCTAAAGAAAAAGCAACAAAATGTTTAGGAGTTTTCATATGAGATTAAAAAAACTGTTGACTAACAATAGATTGTTAGTAAGATTAATAATTTCATTTCTTATTACATCCATTTTACTGACTAGTATATTGATGGTAGCAATATCTAGTCTTGTATCTAAAAGGATTAAGACTCAAACAACAGATTCTGCTTATGACTTATTGAGGCAATCTTACAATACTGCTGAATATGTTTTGACAGATATTTATGGTGATTACTATACTCTTTGGACAAAAAACGAATCTATAGGTAAAATAATTAATTCAACTGATTTTAGTGAAGAAGACATTAAATCAGTTTTTGATATTATTGACAGCGAAGTTTTCACAAATGACTTATTAGATTCAATTTATGTTTTTAACCTAAATAAGGATTTGATTATATCAAATTATAGTGAAAGTAATTCCATAAAAGACTTTTATGACACAAATGCATTGGATTTACTAAGTGATTTTGAGAAAAATTATGATTATTATAAAAATGAGATATTTTTCCCTAGAAAAACAAGCTTTAAACTAAACCATATTGAATATAATAAAAACTATATTTCAATAGTTTATTCCACGAAGGATAAAGAAGGTAAATTATCATCAGGAATAATTGTAAATATAGATCAAAATAAAATTTCTACATTATTTAATACCACTAAAAATAAAGGCAGCATGATTATAGTAAATAGTAGCGGGAAGATAATTTCAGACGTAGAAGGCACTCTTTTTGCACAAGACTTGCCACGAAACAATATTTATAAGAAAATTGCAAATAGTCATATCTTTGAAGATAGCTTGATAGGTGATTTCTTTGGAGAAAAATCAATTATTACCTTTAAAAAGGCTGAAAATATAGGATTTGTATTTATTAGCATCACACCCTATTCTTTTCTAGAAAAAGAAGTTAGAAATACAAATAGCTACATTGGTATATTCTTTATATTGGCAATGGCAATTAGCCTCATAATTAGCATAGTTTCAATTAAAAATATCTATGAGCCTTTAAATAGGCTTATAAATAAGATTAAGGCATACCCATCACTAGGGGATAGACACTCTATGGATGAGTATGCCTTCTTAGGCAAAACATATGAAAATTTAATGCAAAAAGATAAACAATCCCAGGTCTTAAGGATATTTAACGGTAGTTTAAATGATTTGACCAATGAAATATTAGGTTTTAAGGATGATGATAAATTCATTACCTTTGCCATAGTTCCCGATGACGAATCTTATATAACACCAAATTTACTAGAAGAAATAATAGATATTAATAATAAAAGTACAAAGTGGACTTGCACAATAACATCGCAAAATTGCGTAAGCTGTATTATCAGCGATTATGATTTTAGCGATGAAAAGATTGAAAGTATCGTAGATATGCTAATAAACTTACAAACCAATATCATAAATTATTTAAACACTACTGTATCAATTGGACTTGGAACTGTAGTAAATAGCATTGATAATATAAAATCTAGCCATAGGTATGCTATCATGGCTGCACAATATGCTAAAGAAATTGGTGAAAATCAAGTAATATATTATAATGATATTGAGGATAGCAAGACAGCAGCTAGTCTAAATAAGGATAGTATAGCAGATAAAATCCAAGAATATATACAAAATAACTTCTCAAGGCAGGACTTTACAGCCAATGAAATTTCAGAGGAGCTTGACTTATCATTAGGATATCTAAGGCAGATATTTAAAAATGAAAAAGGTATTACCCTAAATGATTATATAATCAATTGCAGAATAGATAGGGCAAAGGAATTGCTAAAATCTACAGAAATGACAGCTAAGGAAATTGCTGAAGAAATAGGGTATTATGACAATAGATACTTTTACACATTGTTTAAGAAAAAGGTTGGTATGACAACTGATGAATATCGAAATATAGATAAGGAGGGGAGTTTAAATGAAAGCTAAAAGTTCTGTGAAAATATTAATAGGATTAACAATAGTATTAAGTATTAGCCTAGTATATGGGGCATCCGAATTTATTTTCCAAAATATAAAATTAAATTCTCCTCAAATTAAAGAAAATAATAAGATAGTTGAAATGGAAAATCCTATTGGGAAAGATATTATTGCTAATAATAATATTGAAGAAAAAAATGATGATTTTAATGAGGATTCTATTAATGAAAATCCAAATAAAAATGATACCAGTAACTCAACAATTGTAGATGATTCTAAGACAGATGACAAGCAATATGTTGAAAATAACCATGTCAATAGTAATAATAATATAGATAATAGTAACGAAGCCAAGAACCCCGAAAAAATGGAAAATGCCGATACCAAAGAGAGTAAGGATAAGGATAAGGATAAAGATAAGAACAATAACGAGAAGGGCAACAATAATAAAAATAACAATAATGGAAATAAAAAAAATAATGACATCAAAAACAATAAAGGTAATAATAAAAAAGATAAAGATAAGCCCATATTGGAGAACAATCTAATATCTGAAGAAGAAGCATTAGAAATTGGATTCAAAAAGGTAGGTTCAGGGGGTAACCTAGAAAATATTGAAGCATATTTGGACGACAATCCTCCTAAATATAAAATAGAAATAATAAAAAACAAGCAAAAATATAAATTTGAAATTCACGCTCGTACTGGATCAATCCTTGAATACGAAAAAGAAAAATTGAACAACAAATAGCTAAACACTAGTTGTTTAGCGGACTTACAAAAAACAAACATTGCTTTATGCACATGTTTGTTTTATTATAAAGTGTCCTATTGGCGTATTAAGAACTTGTTAGGTAAGTTATCCCATCATAAAATGGAATTGCAAGAAGAAATTTAAAAAATATAATTAGGAGATGGGATTAGATGAAAAGTAGTAGATTTAAATTTATTATTGGTACATTAATTATCGCATTGGTAATTTCTATAGTACCTATTGGATTAGTCGCTAATGCAGATAAGGGAAAAGTTAAAGTTAAAGAAAATAAGCAGGAAAATAAAAAGGTCCTTGTTGAGAAAAAAGTAGAACCAATAACTGAAGAAAAAGCAATTGAAATTGCAGTCGAAAAGGCAACAAAAGAAAATACTGATAAAGATGAGATAAAAGAAATAGAAAAATTAGAACCTAAAGATATTAAAATATATTTAAGAAACAATATATTTTATATCGAATTTAGCACAGGAACTTACAAATATGTATTTAATATAAATTCAAAATCAGGTTATATATCCTACTACAATAAAGTATTAATAATAGAAAATGATAGAAATCTTAGAAAAGCGTTAAAAACTGCCTTTGATGAAATACTGAAAGATGAAGATGATGATGCTGACGAATACGATGATATAAAAATAATTAAAGCAAAATTTATCTCAAATGTTAAGGAGCCATATTATTATTTCGAATTAAACACAGAAAAATATCTTTATGAAATTAAAGTTATTAAGGAAGATTTCACTGTAGAATCATTCAAGCAAACACCTTTAAAAGAAGAAAAAAAGAATGATAAAGATAAAGATAATAATAATGTTTTAAGACCTAATGAATTAAATCAATTACTAAATGCGGTAAAAAAAGAGGTAATTGAAGAATATAAAAATGCTAAAAAAGGTGCTAATAAAACAGATAAAAAACAGGCAATTGCCGATTTTAAAGCAAATAAAGATATTATTAAAATAGCTAGAAAAACTGGGGTAATGAGTTATTTAAAAGATATAAAAATTGAATCAAATAAAGATATAAATAAACCTATCAATAAAATAGAATACTTGACAAAGGATCAAGTAGAAAAAAAAGCTAGGGATAAAATCAATGCTAAAGGTCTAAAACTTGATTCAATAGTTCTTAAAAGAGATAATAACCCTCAATTGTATGAGGTTGTAATGTATAATGATAATTACGAATATGAACTAAAAATTCATGCCACAACTGGTGCTATTCTGGAGTATTTGCGAGTAGCAAAATAAGCTTCAATCCCCTATTATAGGTTGTCTAAAGGACAGCCTATTTTCTTTATCCATAAAAGGCTTGTCTTAGGATTTGCTATTACCTTTGCAGACTTCATGCTACTTCTAAGCTTACCACCATAGTCTACCGTATCAAGTTCATAAAAAAAGCTTCCTTAGCCTATTATTCTAAGGAAGCTTTTTATGTTATTTTACACTGCCCCTTGCAACTCCTGTTTCATAAGCAGCCCTTTGTACTGCTTCTGCTACTGCTTTTGCTACTTCTTTATTTAATGCGTTTGGAATAATAAAATCTTCATTTAATTCCTCTTTAGAAACCATATTTGCTATGGCAAAGGCAGCTGCAACGTTCATCTCATTGTTTATTTCTGTTGCCCTCGCATCCAATGCTCCTCTAAAAATTCCTGGGAATGCTAAAATATTATTGATTTGGTTTGGAAAATCTGATCTTCCTGTTCCAACTATTCTAGCCCCAGCCTTTTTAGCTTCATCTGGAAATATTTCAGGTGTTGGATTAGCCATTGCCAATACTATTGAATCTTGATTCATTGATTTAACCATATCTTCAGTCAAGACATTCCCTGATGATACACCAATAAATATATCTGCTCCAACCATTGCATCAGCCAATGTGCCTTGAATATTATCCCTATTTGACATTTCTGCCAATTCATTTTTATGCCAATTGTTGTTTGGATTTCTACGGTAAATAATACCCTTCCTATCGCATATAAGAATATTATTTATATTTATTCCCTTTAACATTTTAAGTATTGCTCCACCAGCTGCTCCACTGCCATTTATAACTACCTTAACATCTTCAGCTTTTTTATTAACCAATTTTAAAGCATTAATTAAGGCTGCTGTTACCACAATGGCTGTCCCATGTTGGTCATCATGAAATACTGGGATATCTAATATACTCTTTAAGCGATTTTCAATTTCAATACATCTTGGAGCTGAAATATCCTCAAGATTTATACCCCCAAAGGTAGGGGAAATATTTACAATTGTATTGACTATTTCATCAGTATCCTGCGTATCCAATATTATTGGGAATGCATCAACATTACCAAATTCTTTAAACAAAATTGACTTTCCTTCCATAACTGGCATTCCAGCTATTCCGCCTATATTCCCAAGACCTAGTACTGCTGAACCATCTGTTATTACTGCAATTAGATTGCCTTTTGATGTATATTTATATGCATTGTCTTTATCCTTCTTTATCTCTCTACATGGTTCTGCAACCCCTGGAGTATAAGCAGTTGATAAATCGTCTTTAGTTTCAATCTTTACCTTTGAAACAACTTCGATCTTACCTTTCTTACTTTCATGCATTTCTAAACTTAATTTTGAAAAATCCATTTCTGCCTCCAATTAAATTCTCTGATTTTACACAGTCTTTAACAATTCTATTGCTGAAATTCCAGGATTAGTCATTGAAAATGGATCCAATATTTTTTCTATTTTTCCCTCATCAAGTACATTCTTTTCTAGCAATAATTCTCTTACAGCCCTTCCAGTAATTATGGATTCCTTTGCAATCTCAGCAGCTAATGAGTAACCTACATGTGGACAGATTGCAGTAATTATACCAACACTGTTTTCCACCATATTTTCCATTCTCTCCTTATTAGCTGTAATTCCTAATACGCAATTATTTATAAATGTATCCACTGCACCTTTTAATGTTCTAAGGGATTCAAAAAGATTGTAGAAAATTACAGGTTCAAATGCGTTTAATTCCAATTGTCCACCTTCAGCTGCCATGGTTATAGTCATATCATTTCCTATAATATTAAACGCTACTTGAGATACAACTTCAGGAATAACTGGATTAATCTTTCCAGGCATTATGGAAGAACCATTTTGTCTTGGTGGTAGATTTATTTCACTAAATCCACATCTTGGACCTGATGACATAAGTCTCAAATCATTTGAAATCTTAGATAAAGATACTGCACAGGTCTTTACTATGGAAGAAACATAAACAAATCCATCTAAGTTTTGAGTCCCATCGATTAAATCTTCAGACTGTCTCAAATTTAGCCCAGTTACATCTGCAAGATTAGGAACGATATTTTTTAAATACTCTTCATCAGCATTTAATCCAGTACCTATTGCCGTTGCCCCTAAGTTTACTACAGATATTTCTTCAATGGCTCTATGAAATCTAGCTATATCCCTTTTAATAACGCTGTTATAGGCATTGAATTCCTGACCCAATCTTATTGGTACAGCGTCCTGCATTTGTGTTCTTCCCATTTTTATGCAATCATCAAATTCCTTCGATTTTTTATCTAAAGCCTCAGAAAGATTGGTTAAACTTTCTATTGCGTAGTTTAATAGTCTAATAGTTGCTATTTTCCCCGATGTTGGAAATACGTCATTTGTAGACTGTCCATAGTTGACATGGTCATTGGGATGAACAATACTATAATCTCCTAATCTTCCTCCAAGTATTTCAATAGCTCTATTTGCGATTACTTCGTTTGCGTTCATATTATGGGAAGTACCAGCTCCCCCTTGAATTGGATCCACAATAAATTGATCACGATATTCCCCATTGATTATTTCATCACAGGCTTGTACAACTGCGTTTTTTATTTTATCATCGATTAAACCTACTTGATTATTTGTGATAACACATGCCTTTTTTATTTCAGCAATAGCTCTAATGATTTCAGGATCCATCCTTCTTCCAGTTATGGGGAAGTTTTCATTTGCTCTAATGCTATGAACCCCATAATAAACATCTACTGGTACTTTACACTCCCCTATAGAATCTTTCTCAATTCTAAAGGCATTTTCATTATTTTTAGTCATTTTTTCCTCCTGTATAATACCTTTTATAATATCCCAATAATATCTTCAACTGATTCCAAGTTTTGAGATTCTAAATATTTTTCAATACCATCTATAATATCTAATGCTATCTTTGGATTAGTAAATGTGGCAGTCCCTATCTGTATTGCCTTAGCACCAGCCATCAAAAATTCTACAGCATCTTTCCAAGTGCTGATCCCACCCATTCCCATAACTGGGATTTGAACTGCCTTAGATACCTGATGAACCATTCTAAGAGCAATTGGCTTTATTGCAGGTCCTGAAAGTCCAGCATATACATTATCAAAAACGGGTTTCTTCTTTTTAATATCTATTGCCATTGCCAAGAATGTATTGACCAATGAGATTCCATCTGCACCCTCTTCTTCACACATTCTGGCTAATCCCACAATATCCTCTGCATTAGGTGATAATTTAATCATAAGTTTATGTTTACAAATTTCTCTTACCTGCTTTACTAATGTTCTTGCAACTTCAGTTTTTAAACCAAAGTTCATTCCCCCTTCTTTTACATTGGGGCATGATATATTCAACTCAATAATATCCAATTCTTGGTCATTTAATTTTTCTATCCCTTGAAGATAATCATCTACAGAGTGACCACTTAGATTAACAATATTAACTACATCCTTTGAATTTATAAAGCCTAAGTATTCTGTTATAAATCCATCAATTCCAGGGTTTTCAAGACCAACACTATTCATGATTCCTGAGGGAGTTTCCCATATTCTAATACCTTCATTTCCAGGTCTCTTGCTTAAAGTTAGACCTTTGGAGGAAATCCCTCCTAATTTCTCGATTCCAAATATATCATCTAAAACCGTTCCAAAACCACAAGTGCCAGATGCTAAGACCACTGGATTTTTAAAGTCAATCCCACTATAATTAACATTCAATTTAGTCATCTATGAATACCTCGCTTCCTAAGAAAACTGAACCATCTTTGCAGGTCAACTTATTTCCACTCTTTGTCTTACAAGTACATACGTAGCAAATTCCAATGCCACACCCCATTCTTCTCTCTAAAGAAGCATATACTATGGCTTTTTTATTTTTTGCTCTTGAATATACGTCCTTCATAAGACTATCTGGTCCACATGTGAAAATATAGTCGTATTTATCAGCATCTACAAGGTTTACTACCCTTTCATTTGTCTTTAAAATTAGATTGTCTGAAACTGAGGATAGTTCTTCACGAAGTATCTCTACTCCCCTAAGGCTAAAATAAATATCTACTGAATTATCCTTATCATTGGATAATTCCTTTGCCGCAAGATACATAGGTGCAATTCCAACACCACCAGCAACTAAAGCAATTTTACCCTTTACATTTGGAAAACTGCTTCCATAAGGTCCTTGGCAGATAATATCATCTCCAGCTTTAAGGGTTGTCATGATTTCTGTACCCTTGCCTACTACCTTATATAAAAAGGTTAAGGATGAATCATCTCTGTCATAAATACTCAATGGTCTTGATAGTAGTGGTTCATCGTCCCATGCCCTTAGCATACAAAACTGTCCCATTTTTCCATCATTTTTCTGTTCAATTTTCATCAAATAATATTCTTCTGTCAATTTTTTATTGTAAATTATGTTTCCCATTTTTACCCCCTAAGTTCTGAAAAAAACCTTTCTTCCACAATAGTATTATCCTTAGATTTAAGAGCTAATGACACTATAACAGTAATTAATATATTTGAGAAAAATGCCCACATAAATCCAGGATACCCTAGAGGACTTACTTGTAATATTCTCATGCCAAATAATACTACTATACCTACTGTCATACCTAAAGCTGCTCCTTCTTTTCTTGTGCCTTTCCAATATAGTCCTAATATAAATGCAGGAGCTAATTGTGCTAATCCTGTATATGCCACATCTTGAACAACTTGTACTAAAGATTCTGGTGGTCTAAGTGCGATTAATGCTGCTACTACAGCTAGTGAAAATACGACTATTCTTGAAATAAGCATATTTTTAGAATCGGACACCTTTTCTTTTTTGTTCAATAAAATTAAATCTTGTGATACAATCTGTGAGCTAACTAATAGCATGGAATTTATAGTTGACATACCTGCTGATATGGCTGCAGCCATTATTAAAGCTGCTATAAACCAATGTGAATAATTTCTCATCATCAATGGTAATACAGTATCTGCAGCTTTTACGTCAGTTAATAATTGATGCCCTGCTATTCCTATAAACAAAGTGGAAAATCCAAATATTAATATTTGAGATACTGGTATACTAATAGCTGATTTAGCTAATGCATTTTCATCTTTAGCCATTAAAGATCTAGTCCAAATATGTGGACAGAACCAAATACCAAAAGGAAGTACTATAAATTGCATAACCCAATATTTATTGGTATACATTCCTTTTCCTCCAGGTCTTGAAAGTAATTCTGGAGTTTTCTCAATAGCTGTTTGAAATAGTTTTTGAATACCACCAGCAGGTCCTATGGCAACATAAGCTGCTAATACTATCCCTACCATTAAAACTACCGCTTGAATTGCATCAAGTAAAACTACTCCTCCAGCTCCTCCTATCAATACATATGCCAAAGAGAACAACACAGCAATTATAATAGCGGCTTGATATGATACTACATTTCCTGTGATTACTTGCATTGCCCTTGCATTTCCTACATATTGCATTGCCAAAAATACCATGGTCATAAGTACTGATATACATGAAGCCAATATCTTTAGATAATTGGAATCATATCTATCTCTAAAATAATCTCCAATGGACATATAGTTATATTTATTAGCAAGTTTTCTAATCTTGTTTCCAAAATAAATTACCATTAATGCTACCCAAGCTTGACTAAGGACTATAACAATATATGATATCCCATGAGAGTAGTACATTCCAGGAGCACCTAAGAATGCAAATGTACTTTGCATTGCAGCAATCATAGTCAATGGAAGCAACACTGAACTAACGCCTCTGCTAGCTAAGAAAAAACCATCTGCATTATTTGCTTTAGTCTTCTTACCTTGTCTTACAGTAATTACAAGCATCATTACCAAATAGGCTATGATCAATAAAAAACTAAGTAAATCTGTATTCATTATTTTTCCTCCTTAGCACTGTCAGTAAATTTTTTTGCTACCCAAAGTATAAAAATAAGATTTATAATCATCAATATCCACCAATATAATAGGGGCATTGGTAACCATCCAAATATATATGGTTCTGGACTGGCTGTAAACGAAAAAGGTATCATTGCCAACAATAATAATACTACAAAAATACTTAAAATTAACTTATGATTCATTTTTATACCCTCCTATCCTAAATTTTTATATACAATATTTCCATCACAAATAGTGTATTTTATCCTACCGTAAAGGGTTTCTCCTATAAATGGAGAGTTAGAGGATTTTGACTTAAATCCTTCTACTACATAAGACTCATCTTCATCAAATATTACAATATCAGCCTTTGAACCAATACTTAAGGTTCCACATTCTAAATTATAAAGCTTTGCAGGATTGATGGTCATTTTCTCAAGTAATTTTATAAGAGATAAGTGACCTTTTCTGACTAAATTAGTAATTCCCAGTGATAACGAGGTTTCAAGACCTATTATTCCACTAGGTGCTTTTGTTAGCTCCTTATTTTTTTCCTCTGAACTATGGGGTGCATGATCTGTAGCGATAATTTCAATTGTATCGTCCTTTAAACCCTCAATAATCCTTAATCTATCATATTCAGTTCGGAGTGGAGGATTCATTTTTGCCAATGTCCCATGTTCCAATACTGCATCCTCTGTCAGTGAAAAGTGGTGGGGAGTAACTTCAGCATATACATTTGCTCCCAAGCCTTTAATAAATCTAACCATATCAGCAGAATTTCCAGAACTTATATGTTGTATATCAATGGTAGCCCCTGTGTATAAAGCAAGCATAGCATCTCGTGCCACCATAATGTCCTCTGATGCACCTGGTGCACCTTTAATTCCTAATTTCTCAGCAACCTTACCATCATTTATCCCAGGAAATCCGATTAAATTAGGGCTTTCTTCATGAAAACTTAGTGGCACATTTAATGCTTTCGCTTTTAACATTGCCTTAAGGATTGTCTTTTCATTATTTATAGGTATACCATCTTCACTAAATCCTACAGCTCCTAATTCATGGAGTTTTTCCATATCAACTAATTCTTCACCTTTAAATCCCTTGGTAACTGCTGCTACAGTATAAACATTTATCTTTGATTTTTTCATTTCCTCTAATACAAATTTCAGCGTCTCTTCATTATCTATTATTGGGTTAGTATTTGCCATTGCAATAACAGTAGTGAAACCTCCTGCAGCAGCAGCATCTGAACCTGTCTGAATATCCTCTTTATAGGTAAATCCTGGCTCCCTAAAATGGACATGAATGTCTACAAGTCCTGGAGCAACTATAAATCCTTCAGCATCAATGAATTCTTCATCATTGATATCATCAAATTTACCCATATCCTTAATCTTTCCATCCTTGATTAGCAAATCTATTTTCTCATCTAGACCAGTGCTTGGATCTATAACTCTTCCATTTTTTATTATCATTTTAGCCCTCCTTTCAAATATTCTAAGATTATCATTGCACCAATTGCTGCATCTTCAACTTTTGCATCTTCTTCAGGATTATGACTTACACCTCCTTTACAAGGAATAAAAATCATTCCACTTTTAGTTATACTTGCTAATTTCATGGCATCATGGCCTGCACCACTTGGCATTATTTTATGCTTTATTCCAAGCTTTTCAGCAATACTAGAAAGTTCTTGATTTAGTTTCTTATCTAATTTTACAGCCTCTGTGGAAGAAATCAATTGCAAATCATAGGATAAATTTCTTTTTTCACATACTTCACTAATCAATTTTTCAGTCTGAATTCTAATGTCTTCCATATTAGCGTTATCCCCGTCTCTTATGTCCACTGATAGAGCTACTTCGCCAGGTACTACATTTATAGAATTTGGAAAATTTTCTATAACTCCCACCGTAGTTACTGCACTTTTGGTAAAATCCCCTTGTCCAATTCTTTCAATACCTGAGATAATCTCTGCTGCACCACAAAGTGCATCTTGCCTTAGATTCATTGGTGTAGCACCAGAATGTTCTGCTACTCCCTTAATTCTAACCCGTAACCTTATATTGCCTGCAATTGCAGTTACTATTCCAATTTTAAGATTCTCATTCTCTAAGATTCTGCCTTGCTCAATATGGAGTTCTAAATAGCTCTTAACTCCTTTAATTTTTTTTGGAGATTCACTATATCCTCTATTAGCAAAAATCTCTCTCAACCCTTCTCCATTCCTAGACTTAAGAGTTTCAAAATACTTTGGATTACATTCCTCGGTAATCAGTCCACTTCCGAGTGTACTCTTCATGAAATTACTTGATTCCTCACATCTAAAGGCAGCTATCTTCAAAGGAATTTTAAGATTATTCTCCTTTATTATCTTGAGCAACAACAATCCTACGGCAACTCCTAATACACCATCAAACCTTCCGCCATTTACTACAGAGTCCAAATGTGAACCTACTAAATAGTATTCTTCATATTCATCAATACTTAAAAACGTATTCCCAACTTCATCAGTACTTACTATATATCCTTCCTCTTTCCCAATTTGAGAAAGCTCATCATGCATCTGATCTTCTTCTTTAGAATATGCTAATCTGGTTACCCCGCCATTTTCATCAATGCCAATGGAGTAAAATCTACCCATAACATGATTTAAATAGTCTGTTGACTTTTCTAAGTTCATTTTTTTCACCCCCTTATTATTGATTTTGTAATCTGGAAAACTATTTCATCCAGGCTTAATTAAAATATTATCATACTTTTTTTAGTTTAAATATGTACAGGTGTACAAAGTTACCACCTATTATTTGTAGCAATGGGTTTTCCATTAGATAAAAAATACCCTAGGACCTTTTTTATCCTAGGGTTAATGCCTAATCTTTGTATATAATAAAAATAAATATAAGTTGAAATTGTGTTCAAATATACTAGTGTCATATCCAGTTATATCCTTAATCTTCTTCAATCGATATCTTACAGTATTCTTATGAATAAATAGTTCTTTACCTGTTTCAACGATGTCCATATTATTGGAATAAAATGTCTCCAATGTTAATAATAGCTCATCATCCATTTCTCTATAGATGTCGTCGAAAATCTTATGACCATTCTCCCTTAAAAATTTTTCCAAAACCAGATAAACCTTTAATTCATCATAGAGGTACATAAATTCTTCAGTCTTAAATACCTTACCCAACTTTAAAACTTCTAATGAATTAAAATATGATGCCTTCAGGGAATCTAATCCTTTTCCTATGGACCCAACTCCTACCTTTATATCTTTTAATTTATCTTCATTGATATATTTATTTATCATTTTAAAGATATTTTGAAGATTATTCCTGATATCCTTTTCCTCATTGGTAAAGAATAGTATTGTCGATCTTTTTCCCACTGTCACTACAGGATTGTATGTAAACTTTAATAACATATCACTTTCCTTGGCAATCTTCTTTGAAGTTCTCCTTAATAAATCTATATCTTTATCGGTTGCTTTACTGTTAATACTTAAAGTTATGGCTAAGGTATGACTATCTCTAATATTAAATCCTAAAAGTTTCCCTCTTTCAAGTATGATTTCATAATCATCATAATTATTGAAGATAATATCTTTCATATATTTTTCAATCATAAAATCTATATCTCTATCTTCAAGGATTTTATCCATGGCATTGACAATTATCTCAATATATGTAGTTTCACTGGGGATTTCAACTAAAACCAGTCCTCTACAATCTGCCCTTTCAATTATTAACTTATCCAATTCCTTTACATAAGAACCTGTTTTAATTGCCAAACATGAACAACGAGCATCTGCTAATTTATCTATTAATTCAATCTGCTCCTTAATATCATCTTTAAATGCATAGAGGCTGGTAATTATAAAATCATTGCCTTTCAGCCATTTTACTATATCAGGGACCTCCATTACAGTTACATACGAGACCCTCTTATTTAACCCTTGTTCTCCACCAATAACCCTTAGCTTTCTTAAAGCTGGAATAGATAGGATATCCTTAACTGTAGCCATTTTCTCCCTCCTATATTGTACTTTGTTAAATGAAAAAATGCTCTTTTGACTTCGAACTACCATCATAAAGAGCATTAGCTTCCATAATATTTATTTATCTATTTTTAGGATTTGCTATTTCAACCTTTACTTTGGTACCTTTAATACGTTTATCCGATAGATTATCCACCACAAATTCACCATATTCCGAAGGGACTTCAACAAATGTGAATTTATCATACATATCAATATTTCCAATTAAATGTTTATTTAAGTTAGTCTCCTGTAGCAAAGCTGACAATATATGTCTTGGACTAGCACCTTTTCTCTTTCCAATGTTGATATATAATCTGACCATACCACCAGCACCAGTTTTCTTACCTCCACCACTACTTCTTAGCTTGCCACCGTAGTCAACCATATCAAGCTCTTCATGACCTTCTAGCCTATTTTCTTGCATATAAAATTTAAGAAGTGCAGCAGCTATATCAAAGGAAGTATAATCATCTTGAAGTAATGAATCCACAATCTTTTCATACTTGGATAAATCACCCTTATCCACTTCCTCCTTAATTTTTTCTAACATACTGGAAGTGTATCTTTCTTCTATATCCTTAAGAGTTGGTAAGTCTCTTCTTTCAATCTTAGTTTTCGTATATTTTTGGATATCCTTTAATTTATAAATATCCCTTCCTGCTACAAAGCTAAAAGCAGCGCCTTCTCTACCAGCTCTAGCAGTTCTACCAATTCTATGAACATAGTACTCCTCATCCTGCGGCATATCATAGTTGATTACAAGGTCCACATCGTCTACGTCTAGTCCTCTTGCAGCAACATCTGTAGCTACCAATATATCAATTGTACCTTTCCTAAATTTACCCATTACGGTATCCCTTTGAGATTGTTTCAAGTCTCCATGTAATCCATCAGCAAAATATCCCCTGCTTTGTAACTCAGCAGTAAGTTCATCAACTTTTTTCTTAGTATTGCAAAATACCACAGTCAATCTTGGGTTGTACATATCTATCAATCTGCTTAATATTTCCGTCTTCATATGTTCTTTTAATTCAAAGTAACATTGTTCTACCTTTGGTACTGTTAGCTCTTTGTGAACAACCTTTATTAATTCAGGGTTTCTTTGATATCTTGATGCAAATCCAACTATTTCTTGTGGCATTGTAGCTGAGAAGAATATTGTCTGTCTTTCTTCAGGCAATGTATTCATTACAAGCTCAATATCATCCCTAAAACCCATATCAAACATTTCATCCGCTTCATCTAGTATCATCATCTTTATATTGTCTGTTTTGATTGTTTTTCTTTTAATATGGTCTATTACTCTACCAGGTGTTCCTATTACAATTTGAACACCCTTTTTTAAAGCTCGAAGCTGTCTTTCAATAGGTTGCCCGCCATATACTGGCAATACTTGTAGTCCCCGTTTAAATCTACCCAATTTACTAATCTCTTCAGCAACTTGTATGGATAACTCCCTTGTTGGACATAAAACTAAAGCCTGTATAGTTTTGTCATTGGTATCACACATTTCAAGTATAGGAATACCAAAGGCAGCTGTCTTTCCCGTCCCTGTTTGTGCTTGCCCTATGATATCCCTTCCTTGTAATAATATTGGTATAGACCTTTCCTGAATAGGGGTCATTTCTTCAAATCCTAATTCTTGTATTCCCCTTTGTATGTCATCTGATAAATTCATCTCTTCAAATCGTAATTTTTCCATTAAATCTATTCGTCCTCCTTAATCTTTAACCTATTAAGTATATATATAATACCCACAAAATGCAAGGAAAATATTAACTACATAACTATTAATTATTCTTTAATTATTCTTTAATTATTCTTTAATTATTCTTTACTTAAGTATTGATAATTACTCAAAAAATATATAAAATAGTAAGGATAATGCAAATTGAAAATTGACAATTGACAATTGACAATGAAAAAAAGACCCAAAATTAGCACTTACGTCATCCTGAGCTTGTCGAAAGATCTCCTCATTTAAAGACCCAGAATGATTACTGTAATAATTTTCAATTGTCAACTGTACACTGTCAATTGCCAGAAAGGTTGATTTATTTGAGTATTTTAACAGTAACAAACCTGAGCCATAGCTATGGTGGCAGGGAAATATTAAAAAATGTCTCCTTTAGACTATTAAAAGGAGAGCATGTTGGATTAATAGGAGCAAATGGTGAAGGTAAATCTTCATTTATGAATATAATAACAGGGAAATTGGAGCCTGATGAAGGTCAAATAGAATGGGCAAAGAGAGTTAGAGTTGGTTATTTGGACCAACATTCTGTTTTAGAAAAAGGAATGACTATCCGTGATGTACTGAAAAATGCCTTTAAATATCTATTTGACTTAGAGCAAGAAATGCAGGATATCTATATGAAAATGGGTGATGTTTCAGAAGACGAGCTTGCTACGTTATTGGAAGATGTAGGTACCATCCAAGATATCTTAGACCACAATGATTTTTATATTATAGATGCAAAGATTGAAGAAACTGCAAGAGGATTGGGATTAGATGATATAGGACTTGACAAGGATGTCAATGATTTAAGTGGCGGTCAGAGAACTAAAGTACTATTGGCTAAATTGCTTCTTGAAAAGCCTGATATATTGATGCTAGATGAGCCTACAAACTATTTAGATGAAGAACATATTGTATGGCTAAAGAGATATCTTCAAGAATATGAAAATGCGTTCTTGTTGATTTCCCACGATGTCCCATTCCTAAATAACGTTGTAAACTTAATTTACCATGTAGAGGATATGGAACTTACACGATATGTAGGAGATTATGACAATTTTGTAAAGGTATATGAAGCTAAAAAACAACAACTGGAAGCAGCCTATAAAAAGCAACAACAAGAAATAGCTGAATTAGAAGATTTCATTGCCAGAAACAAGGCGAGAGTTGCAACAAGGAATATGGCCATGTCAAGACAGAAAAAACTTGATAAGATGGATGTAATTGAGTTAGCACGTGAAAAACCAAAGCCAGAATTTAATTTTAAAGAAGGTAGAACAGCTGGAAGAGTAATATTTGAAACTAAGGATTTAGTCATTGGATATAATGAACCACTTACTAAGCCATTAAATATTTCTATGGAAAGAGGACAAAGAATTGCCCTAGTTGGAGCCAATGGACTAGGAAAAACTACTCTTTTAAAATCCATATTGGGGCTAATAAAACCCTATTCAGGTGAAGTAAATCTTGGTGAAAATCTTCAAATTGGCTACTTTGAACAAGAAATTAAGGAATATAATAATAACACATGTATAGAAGAAATATGGCACGAGTTTCCTGGATGGATGCAATATGAGGTAAGAGCTGCATTGGCTAAATGTGGGCTTACTACAAAACACATAGAATCCAAGGTTATGGTACTAAGTGGAGGAGAGCAAGCAAAGGTAAGGCTTTGTAAAATCCTAAATAGAGAAACAAATATACTTCTCCTTGATGAGCCTACAAATCATCTTGATGTAGAAGCCAAAGAAGAACTGAAGAGGGCATTGAAAGCTTATAAGGGCGGGATACTCCTTATCTCTCACGAACCAGAGTTTTATAATGATGTAGCTACAGAGATTTGGAATTGTGAAAATTGGACTACTAAGATTGTTTAACATCCCCATTCATAGTATAAAAGCAGTACTATTACCGCCTTTTATTTTAGTAAATCGAATTCCGAATATAGCTAAAATATAATATTTATATACTTATCGATACTATTTTTAAGACTAACCTACAATTTCGTGCATGAAATGTCGGTTTTGAAATTTCTATTTCATGTATATTAAATATAGAAAGAGGTGAAGGCATGGACTGGTTGGAGAGAATGAATCGTGCATTGGATTACATTGAAAGTCATCTAGATGACGAGATAGATTATACTAAAATTGCAGCAGAAGCTTACTGTTCAGAGTATCATTTTTCAAGAATGTTTTCCTCTATTAGTGGCATATCCCTTTCAGAATATATTAGACGTAGACGGATAACACTTGCTGCTTTTGAAATTCAAAAAACTGATATTCGTATTATAGATGTTGCCATTAAATATGGATATGAATCTCCTGACTCATTCGCACGAGCTTTTCATAAGATACATGGAATAAAGCCATCTGAAGCTCGTAATAAAGGAGTACAATTAAAAGCCTTTCCACGAATCTCTTTTCAAATATCTATTAAAGGGGATGTAGAAATGGAGTATAGAATTGAGAACCTTGATTTTGAATTAAGAATAATAGGTAAAAGTAAAAAGGTAAAAACAAACAGGGCATTTAAAACAATTCCAACACTTTGGAACTGTGCAAAAAAAGATGGATTTATGCAAAAGTTGATTGATATGTCATGGGAAAATCCAAAATGTAAGCTTGAAGGCATTCTAGGAATATGCGGGAAAGATGCAGCAATTACAGATGAGGAATTTGACTACTTTATGGGAGTAAGATACGAAGGTGAAGTTCCTAATGATATGGAAACCCTTATAATTCCACAAAGCACATGGGCGGTTTTCCCTAATGTTGTAGATGCATGGAAACGTTTATATTCAGAATGGATTCCTACTTCGGGTTATGAATTTGCTAATTTACCATGTATAGAATGTTATTATGGTCCAAAACATAAGCCAAGACACGAGTTATGGGTTCCTGTTATCCCTAAATAATTATAAAATAATTACTAGGATAGGAAATATATATTTAAATCTCCTTCTATTTAAATATATATTTTAAAAATGAAAAGCCAGAAAGTATTATGAAAAACATATCATAATTAACTAGAATTTTGTATAAAGAATATCTGAAAACATATTTTAATAGGATATCTATAAAGATAAATAGAGTGATATTTACAATAAATATTTGAAGATTCTCTTTTTTGGTATCAAATCTACTTAATTTAAATACTATAAGACTGTATAAAAGATAAGTGACATTTTTTAAAATAAAGCCAAGTATAAAAATCATATTGTTATCTTTATAATATTTTAAAAGGTATATATTATTTAATCCAGTTAAGTAATTTAATAGACTCGATGAAATTATCCTGAGTAGTATTAAAAAAAAAGTAATTTTTAATATATTTTTCATAAAAACCTCCAATTTCGCAATTACACTAGCAGTAGGGTAAATCCCTACTGCTTAAACTATCTATTGACATGTTTTTTAGTTATTAAATTATATATTTCTTCTAAGTTGTTTTCCCCAACCATTTTATATATATAATTATGATTATAGTTTCGTATAATAATATAGTCCTTATCCATAGAAGTATGGGCTCGTAACCTCCTCCGGTCCTTTCGTTCCAGTCAACTTCGGTGGTGAATATGGGCTATTAGGATAAAGCACTGTATATAAGCTTGCAGTACACGTAGCATTACCTGATTGTGATATGCTTAAATTTGTTACCGTTTTGTTAGTATATTTATAGAAAGGCGTTATTTCGTATGATTTGTCATTGGTATTTGCATATACAGGTAAATTTACGAGCAATAAAGTAAATATACTAAATACGACAGTTAAGTATATCAATCTTCTTTTCATGAAAAATTCACCTCCTTCTAGTTTATTTCTAAGGATTTGTTCCTTTGCCATATAAACCATAAAAAAAGGTGAATCGGGACATATTTTTAAAAGTTTTTAATTATTTTTATTGATTTTGCTATTTTAAAAAGCATTTCTTCTTTCAACTTACCGTATATACTAAATCCATACTTATCATTATTCCAGACAATTGTTGTTACATCTTTATTTGTATCTAAATTAGACTCCTCGATGAATTTAAAACCTGTTGGGATGTAAGTTGGTACATAAAATTCTTCAATATTTTTTGGTATAATGTTTTCTTCATTGATTTTAAACTTAATAAAAGAGTATTTCTCATAAATTTCTACAATAAAATTAATTATTGGAGTTCTTTTTCCTTCGACTCCCAATGATATTGCCAATATAAACATACTAAACCTCCATTGAGTTAGTTCTATTATATATTAATATATAAGCAGTGGGTTTGCAGTAGGGCAACATCCCTACTGCTTTTCAAATAACTTCAAATATTCCCCGTATCCTTCCTTCTCCATATCCTCTTTCTTAATAAATCTCAAAGATGCCCCATTAATACAATATCTAAGTCCCCCTTTATCCCTTGGTCCATCGGGAAATACATGACCTAGATGTGAATCTGCATATTTACTTCTAACTTCAGTCCTAATCATTCCGTGGGAAAGATCTCTTTTCTCAATTATATGCTCATCTTCTAAAGGTCTTGTAAAACTAGGCCAACCACATCCTGCGTCAAACTTATCTTTAGACGAAAATAGTGGTTCTCCAGAGACAATATCCACATATATACCATCTTCATAGTTCTCATTATATTCATGAGTAAATGGCCTTTCAGTTACACTTTCTTGAGTCACCTTATATTCTATAGGAGACAATTTTTCTATTAACTCCTCTCTAGATGGTTTTTGATATTCATTAAATTTCATTAATTTCACCTCAGTATATTGTTACCCATTATGAATATGATATAATATTATATTAGAGTATCGAAATATAGGAGGCGTGCACAATGCGATGGAGTTTAGATGAATTATATACATCCTTTGATTCAAAGGAGTTTCTAAATGACTTAGAGAATTTAGATACTAAAATATTTGAATTTAACAATTGGGCTAATGAGAATCTTTTATCATTAGAAAACAGTGTGAATAAAATGGAAGAATATATAGGATTTTCTGCTGATATTACATCCATATTTACAAAACTGAGGGCTTATGCCAGTCTAACATCTAGTGTAGATGCTAAAAATGAAACAGCATTACAATATATGGATAGATTATCAGTTCGAGCATCAGAATTAACCAAACCAAATGTAATGTTTCAGGGATTTGTTAAGGAAATCGATAATTTAGATGAATTAATAGATTCTTCAGAACTACTAAAGGAACATAAATTTTACTTGAATTCGATAAAAGAGCAAGCAAAATATATGCTCAGTGAAAAAGAAGAAATACTTATTTCTAAAATGTCCAATAGTGGCTCAACTGCTTGGTCAAATCTTCAAAATATGGTATCCTCAACTTTATTAGTTGATATTACATTGGATGGAGAGAATAAACAATTACCTCTACCTGTTGTAAGAAACTTAGCATATGACAAAGATCCTGGTATAAGACTTATAGCTTATGAAGCAGAACAACTAGCTTATAAAAAAATCGAAGAAGCTTCGGCTGCTGCATTAAACGGAATAAAAGGTGAAGTAATTACAGTAGCAGAGATGAGAGGATATAAATCTCCATTAGATGAAGTACTTGATAAGTCTAGAATGGACCAAGAAACATTAAACGCAATGCTTACAGCTATGAAAGAGTTTCTTCCAGTATTTCATAAATACTACAGGAAGAAAGCTGAACTCCTAGGATATAAAAATGGTTTACCATTCTATGAAATGTTTGCACCAGTAGGAGAAGTAAATAGAACTTTTACTTATGAAGAAGCAATGAAATATGTAGTGGATAATTTCAGAACTTTTAGCGATAGATTGGCTGATTTCGCGCAAAACGCTTATGAAAATAATTGGCTTGATGTAGAGCCTAGAGACGGCAAAAGGGGTGGGGCATTCTGTTCTAATCTTCATCCTATAAAAGAAAGCAGGATCATGGCAAACTTTAACGGAAACTTCTCAAATATGACTACGTTGGCACATGAATTAGGTCATGGATATCATGGACTAAATCTAAAGGATGAATCTATATTAAATAGCAGATATCCAATGCCAATTGCAGAGACAGCATCAATATTCTGTGAAACAATCGTAGTAAATGCAGCATTAAAAGAAGCTAGTGAGGCAGAAGCATTTGGAATACTAGAAACTTCAATTTCGGATGCTGGTCAGGTAATCGTTGATATCTTGAGCCGTTTCTTATTTGAGTCGGAGCTATTTGAAAGAAGAAAGACTCATACTTTATCAGTTAATGAACTTAAAGAAATCATGTTGAATGCACAAAAAGAAGCTTATGGTGACGGATTAGACCACAATATCCTACATCCATATATGTGGATTTGCAAACCTCATTATTATTCTGCAGGACTCAATTTCTACAACTTCCCCTATGCATTTGGACTTTTATTCTCCAAGGGATTATATGCAGAATATCTCAAACGTGGTAAGGAGTTCGTTAAAGAATATGATGAATTATTAAACGCAACAGGAAAAAATAATATTAGAGACGTTGCCTTAAGAATGGGTATTGATGTTCATAACCCAGAATTCTTCAGAAGTTCATTAAGATTAATCGAAAAAGATATTGAAAGATTTATAAAGTTAGCAGATAGATAATTAATTCCCCTTTTCTACAACAATATGTCGAAAAGGGGAAAAATTTATTTTTGACATGTTATTGACATCCTAAATATTTTGTAATATACTAATTTTAACAACTTAGTTTTAATTATCAAGTTGTCAGTTGGCGAATAGTTAGAAAGGAGGCCAATAAAATGTTATTATCAAAAGGATATTTAATCAAGGATAAGTATAAGACAAAAAAATATGAAGAGTATACGATGGAATTGCTACCTAAAGAAAGGTTAAATGAGGTTATCGACTTACAATTAAAAGTTTATGATGGTATTGATAATAAAGAAATTTTATACTTAGATTCATATGATGAAATGTATGAAGATATGAAGAATGGTGCTAAAGTTATTGGTGTTCTTAATGATCAAGGGGAGTTAATTTCCTATAGATATATTGGATTCCCTGGTAAGGATTCTAGAAATTTAGGTTATGATATCAATTTGCCTAAAAGTGAGTTGGATAGTGTAGTACATCTAGAGACTACCGTTGTAGATCCTATTTATAGGGGTAACAATCTTCAAAGCCTAACTTTAGAAATTGCAACAAAATTTGTCTTAGAAGATGGGTATAAGCATTTATTATGTACAGTTTCCCCATACAATTTTTATAGTTTATATAATGTAATGAAAAATGGATTGAAAATAAAGAAGATAAAGAGAAAGTATGGCAAATCAAATGGGGAAGATGGATTGCTTCGATTTATCCTCCATAGAGATTTAATGCACCCCTATACAAACCCCATAGATTTAGTCGTATCTAAATGGGCTAATTTAGATAAACAAAGAGAACTAATTGAAAATGGATATATAGGCTTTGAAATATTCAAAGATACTAGAATCTTAAATTATATAAAATTCGAAGGCTAAAAGTGAACCAGCCCCTCTGTTCCTTTAGATTATGTATAATTCCAATGTTGAAAAAGGACTTGGTGTTGCCCCCCTTACACCAAGTCCTATATATTCGATCTATATTATATATGGGATGGCATTGAGACCATCCCCTACTTAACTAGATAATTTCTATTGTATCTCCTTCTTTTATAATGCCACCTTTTAAAACCTTGGTAAAAATACCTTCCTTAGGCATTACACATTTTCCTACGGTTTTGGAAATTGCACACCCCGTATGGCATTCCTTTCCTATTTGAGTTACCTCTTGAATAGTTTCACCAATTTTTAATTGAGTACCTATTGGTAATTCGTAAAGTACTATTCCTTCAGTAGTTATATTTTCAGCAAAATCCCCAGGTTTTAATTCAATACCTTTATCTCTCATTTTATTAAAGCTCTCTATGGCTAATAAACTTACTTGTCTATGCCAATTACCGCTATGGGCATCATTTTCTAGCCCGTGATTTTCGATAAATAAACCACTACCTATTGGTTCCTTAACTACACCCTTTTTATCTGAAATATTAATAGATATAACCTTTCCTAAGTTCCTCATATAATCACCAGACTTTCCACCAGTCTTTTTTATTAACTTAATATCTTCTATAATCATATCCTTGTCTATAGCCTTACACATATCATAAATAGTAAGACAAGCTATGGATGCAGCTGTTAATGCTTCCATTTCAACACCAGTTTTACCAGTTGTATTCACTTCCGCTTCCAAGTCTATGCAATTCTCCTGTATCGAAAATCGTATATCAGCACCATTTAAAATTATATTATGACACATTGGAATTAAATCACTGGTCTTTTTAGCACCCATAATCCCTGCTACTTGAGCTACAGAAAGTACATCCCCTTTTTTAATTAGCCCTTGTCTAATTTTATCTACAGTTTCCTTCTTCATTCTAATTCTTCCTGTGGCTATGGCAGTCCTCTTTGTATTATCCTTGTCTCCCACATCCACCATATGTGCCCTTCCACTCTCATTAAAATGAGTGAATTCCATATCCTAACCTCCTATCTGGTTCATATTTCTAGAAATATAACTTTTATCCTCTAGATGATGTTCTTCTTCTTTTGTTAGTATTGAATTCATAATAATTTTTTTAATGTCTTTAACTTCTAGTAATGCATTCCTTAAATCTATTTCTCTATTGGAATGCAAACATAATTTCAATTTCCCTGTTGATGTAAGCCTTACTCTGTTACAATTTTTACAGAACTTACAGGATATGGGGTTGATTAACCCAATCTTGCCTTTAGCATTTGGCAATTTATAATATACTGCTGGAGAAGACTTGTCCTCACTTACTACAGGAATCAAATTTTTAACAACATCTAACACATTACTATTTGGGATAAAATTATCCTTAGCAAAGCTTGCCGCTTCACCTATAGGCATAAGTTCTATAAATCTCACATCTATTGGGTTATCAATAGTTAAGTTTACAAAGTCTTCTATTTCATCGTCATTAAACCCACCAATTAGTACTGTATTTATTTTAACTGGTGTTAGTCCTACACTTTGGGCTTCTTTAATTCCTTCTATTACCTTGTGAAGATTTCCTCCACGGGTTATTTGTTTGTACTTGTCTTCATTTAGTGTATCCAGACTAATATTTAGTCTATTTAGTCCTGCATTTTTTAAATCCAATAGATTTTCCTTTAGAAGAATACCATTTGTAGTCATAGCAAGATCTTTCACACCATCTAATTTAGCAATCTTCCCAATTAAATCAACAACTCCAAGCCTTACTAAAGGCTCTCCACCTGTGAATCTAATCTTATTTATCCCTAATTCTACAAATATCTTTGTAAGCTCATAAATTTCTTCTAGGGATAATATTTCATTATGGTCTAACTTAGCAACACCTTTTTCAGGCATACAATATCTACATCTTAAATTGCATCTATCAGTTAATGAAATTCTAAGGTAATTTATTTCTCTACCGAAAGAGTCCTTCATGATATCACCATCATTCTATTATAATTATATTGCCAGTTTCTCTAAATCCATACCCACCCAATACTTCTACCCTATTTCTAAATTCTTCTGATTTTAATGTTTCAATAAATTCAGTGATTTTATTGTCTTGCAGCATATTATATGGAATTAGAAAATCATAGTCTTCATCTGTAATATATTTAAAATCCAAATCCAATGCCTTTGCTGCTGAATATACCCCAAGTCCTGTTGTTGCAGACTTAGTTTTTACTGCTGTAGCTACTGCCATATGAGTATTTAGCTCTCTTTCATAGCCTATTATGTCCTTCGGATTTATCTTCTCAAGCTTTAAATGATAATCCAATAAAAGTCTCGTTCCTGCACCACGCTGCCTATTAACATAAGTTATATTCTTATTGGCTAAGTCCTTAAAATTTTTAATATTTATAGGATTATTTTTTTCTACGATAAATCCCTGCTGTCTTTGGACTCCCTTTATTAGGACCATCTTTTCATTAGGAAAATATTTTTTAACATAGCTAATATTATACTCACCAGTGTCCATGTCCAAAAGGTGAATTGGAGCTATATGACACTCTCCTCTTTTTAGCGCCATTATCCCACCAAGGCTTCCTACATGACTAGATGTAAGTGGAATAATATCTCCTAATATATCCATTATTAAATCATGGCTGCCTACAGAGAATAAAGTATTTTTTATCTTGGATAAAGGTTTTAACAATTCAACCTCTACCTCTTTCCCTACTTCTACACCCTCAATATTCTGCGGAATTATGGCTATACCGTCAGCCTTTACTAAACTCATGCTTACGCCAGATCCACCTGCTACAGGAGACGCAATCAGCTTATCGTTTACAAATCCTAAATTCACCCTAACTAGTTCTTTGTTTTTTAGTGAAGAAACTACACGTCTAGATAGATAGGCTTTTGTAGTCTCAGAGGTCAACTTATCTAATCCAATATATTTTTGGATTAAAGGTTTCACAAATACATCAAATACAATATATGCTGAAACTGGATAGCCTGGAATACCTATTACAGGTTTATTATTAATAATCCCCAATATAGTTGGTTTTCCTGGTTTCATTGCTACACCATGGATTACAACCTCACCTAATTCCTCGATTAATTTCACTGTATAGTCTTTAGTTCCTGCTGAAGATCCTGCATTTATTAATAAGATATCATTTTCTTCTACGCCTTTTAATATTGCTGCTTTTAGTAGATTAAAATCATCCTTATGGGGGTGATATCTATTGGGTATTCCTCCACATTCCACAACCAATCCTTGAAAGACTCTAGAGTTTGAATCTATTATCTTTCCTTCAACTACATCATTGATGTCTTCTACAATTTCTGTCCCTGTTGGAAGAATACCAACCCTAGGTCTTTTATAGACTTTTATCTTTTCTACCCCACCAGAAATCAATGCCCCTAAATCCATTGGTCTTATCTTATGTTTCGAAGGAATAATCATCTCAGTGGCTACTATATCTTCCCCAATTTGTCTTACATACTGCCAAGGATAAGCTGATTTCAAGATTTGAATCTTACCTTCGCCTAATTCTATTACATCTTCAATCATTATCACCGCATCATATGGGTCTTCGATTGGGTTTCCAGTGTTAACATATACAAAGTCCTTATTGAGGTTTAGTGTAATGGGATTAGTTTCGTATGCTTCACTTGTATTTTCGGAGATTACAGCTATACCGTCCATTGCTGCAGCATTGTAGTTTGGAGATGAAACTTTGGCATATACTGCCTCATAGGTGACTCTTCCCAATGAATCCATAAGATTGATTTGTTCGTAACTATCGTCAATATTTAGTTTTTGGAAATATAAATCTATTGCTTCTTCTACGTTGATATTATCAATATAGGTATTTCTATCCATTAAATCACAATCCTTTTTATCAATTCACAAATTTACAATGCACAATTAAAACCCTAGGTGTCATCCTGACCATCGTGGGGGGATCTCCGCATTTTAAAGAGGAGATTCCTCGAGTACCTCGGAATGACATCTTAGGCATTTATTACCCGTTTAAACTGTTAGCTGTTACCTGTTAGTTGTTAGCTTGTTATTCACTATTCACTCTTACCTATTACCTATTACCTATTACCTACAAAAGAAGTACTTCCCTTTCCTCTCCCTTATAAATCCCCTCTTCATAAGCCTTTATTATTATATACCCATCTGAATTTGAAAGGAGTGTTATCATTCCAGATTTTCCAGAGGTTGGGGTAGCGTGATATACTCCATCTATTTCTCTTAGTTTCACCATTTGATATGTTTCCTTACCTGGGGATGAAGGAAAATTAAAATCCATTATTGCTTTCACCTTAGGTATTATCTTATTATTTCCAAACCTTTTATTTATATAATCCTCTACTAATGCCTTAAACACTATTATTGAGGAGACTGGATGCCCCGGTAGACCCATTACCAATTTCCCTTCACATTCTCCAACAATAGTTGGCTTGCCTGGTTTTATTGATAACCCATGGACTATTACTCCTTTTCCATTAAAGGAGTCTATAACCTTATTGGTATAATCTCGAGTCCCAACAGAGCTTCCTCCAGATATCAATACTACATCTGAAATAGATAATGCTTCTTCAACTTCTTTTCTTAGCAATTCATAATTATCTTTTACTATTTTCTTACCAACTATTTTACATCCTAATTTTTCAATCAAAGAATATAGAGCATAGGAATTGATATCCCTAATTTTACCCATAGTTAATTCTTCGTCTAAGTCAATAATCTCATCACCAGTTGATATAATATAAAATCTAGGCTTTTTATAGACCTTTACCTTTGGTATTCCCAAGGCTCCGAGGACTCCTATTACTTCTGCATTTATCAGTCTTCCCTTTTCTAAGGCGATTTCTCCAATCTTGATATCGTCACCTTTGTAGACAATATTTTCTCCCTTAGAGATGGGCTTATATATTAAAAGAGTTTCTTTATCCAAAACTTCTGTATTTTCAATCATAATTACACCACTAGCATTTTGTGGCAACATCCCACCTGTAGGTACATACGCTGCTTCTCCAGAACTTAATGAGAGGCTTGTTTCCAATCCCATTTTTATTTCGCCAACAATATTTAATACACTTGGGATTGAACTAGTAGCACCAAAGGTGTCTTCAACAATTATTCCATAACCATCTACAGTGGAGCGGTTAAATTCTGGAACGTTGATGTTTGAATATATGTCTTCTGCAAGTATTCTATCAGTAGCATTAAGTAAATCAACTATCTCAGTTTCTAATTTGTAATCTTTAAAATTATCCCATATGATTTTTCTTGCTTCATCTACTGTCACAACATTGAAAAACTCCATTTAAACACCTACTTTCCCATTACTCAAGCTTACGACCTTATGACATAACCGTTTAGTCTGCTCCATATTATGAGTAATAATTATTATAGTAGCATTTGTTTCCTTATTAAATCTTAATATTTCCCTTTCCAATATCTTTATGGATTCAGGGTCTATATTTGATGTAGGCTCATCTAATAATAAAAGCTTAGGTTTGAACACCAATGCTCTTGCCAATGCAACTTTTTGAGATTCTCCACCTGATAATTTGTGAGCCTTCAAATCCTTTAAATCCTTTATCTCTAAATTTTCCATTATAGCGTTAGTAAGATTTTTTATCTTATCATTTGCATAATTCCTTAATTTTAAGGGATATGCGATATTTTCATAAACACTTCTTCTAAATAGATAAGGTTTTTGGAATAGATATGTCATATTTCTTTTTGTTTCATTGTCCAAACTTTTTCCATTATAATATACATTTCCATTATATTCTGCATCAATTCCACCAATTATATTTAAAAGGGTTGTCTTACCTGACCCATTTGGACCCGTAATACCTGTGATTTTTCCTTCTTCCAATATAAGATTGTCTATATTGAGTACGGTCCTATCTCCATATCTTTTTGTTAAATTTTCAATTTCAACTCTCATATTATTCCTCCTGACTATAAGAGTAAATAATACTATGTACACACAAAGATATAAATAGTAAAATGATTCCTAATGCAATAGCCATAGGGTAATCCCCCATGGAATTCATCATTGATATGGTAGTAGTTATCACCCTAGTATGACCTTTTATATTGCCACCTACAATCATTACAGCTCCAACCTCTGAAATAGCCCTTGAAAATGCTGTAGCAATATTGACCAATATATCAACCTTTAGTTCCCTAATAATAAGGATGATTGCATCTTTTCTATTACCGCCTAGGGTAAGCGCTATATTTTCAATATCCTTTCCCCTGTTTTTAGCTAAGTTGTAAGTAAGCCCTAATATAAGCGGTATCACCAAAAGGGTTTGGGCTATTATCATTGCCTTTGGGGTATAAAGCAACTTTAAATACCCCAAAGGTCCTCTTCTGGAAAGTAAAATAGCAACAATTAATCCAACAATAACAGATGGAATACTCATAAAAGTATAAATTAGCCTTGACACTATCCTTTTCCCCTTAAATTTTTGAATACCTAAGTAAATCCCAATTGGTATAAAAAATAGGGATGCTATAATAGTTGCTGATGTGGAGACAAATAGAGAAAGCCCTATTATCTGAAAAACTTCCGCATCAAAGGATATTAATAATTTAAAAGCTTCATTTATACCTTGAATAATGTAATCCATAAAAAACCTACTTTCCGTTTGGTATAAACAATGGTTGTCCGTATTCTTCTACACCATATTCCTTAATCAATTCTTGTCCTCTTTCTGAAAGAAGCCAATTCATAAAAGCTACTGCACCTTCATGATTTATATTTTCATTTATATCAGGATTTACTGGGATTACTCCATATTGATTGAATAGATTATCATCACCTTCAATAATTATATCTAAATCAAGGTCTAACTTCATACTTAGATAAGTAGCCCTATCTGTAATTGTATATGCTTGTTTTTCATCTGCGATTTTTAGTACATCTGCCATACCACTACCTGCTGAGATATACCAGTCACCAGCTGGCTCAATATCAGCAGACTTCCAAATGCTGAGTTCCTTCTTATGTGTCCCTGAATCATCCCCGCGTGATATAAAATCACATTTTTCATTTGCTATAGTTTTTAATCCTTCTAATATATTATTAGGATAATTTTCTTTTAGTTTTAATGGGTCGTTCTTTGGACCTACTAATATAAAGTCATTGTACATTACATCGTGTCTTTCAGTTCCATGACCTTCTTCAACAAATTTAAGCTCGTCTGATTTAGCGTGTACTAATAATACATCTGCTTCACCATCTCTACCCATTTGAAGGGCTTTACCAGTACCTACTGCTATAGTCTTTACCTCATATCCTGTTTCCTCTGTGAAAATAGGTAATAGAAAATCCAATAGCCCTGAATCTTGCGTGCTAGTAGTTGTTGAAAGTATAATCTCTTTATTAGTAGGCTCTTCTACTTTGTCATTGAGCTGTCCAGAATCTACACTGCCTTCTACGGATGCTGGTGCCTTAGTCTCTGGTGTACAACCTGTGATAAATGATAAGATGAGCAAGAGGGTTAAAGAAAATGCAATTAATTTTTTCATATGTATCACTCTCCTATAATATTTTGATAATTTTGATGCAAAAAAGACAACCTTAAGAAAGGCTGTCTAAAAAATCTTCCTTTCCAAACACGGGAGGTATAAGGATTTCTCCCTATGCCTATAGGCTTGTCCTCATGGCTTACGCTTTAGAGGATTAAGCTCGGAATATTTGTACAACGTACTTTTGTCTCTTGCATATCTTTTTATCTTTTTAATTATATCATATAAACCAATTAATAATTAGTATATATGTTCATTTTATCTCCCCTGACAAATCCAATTATTGTAATGTTTAATTCATTGGCTAAATCTATAGCCAAGCTTGTTGGGGCAGACCTTGATATGATGGCTGGTATCCCTCTCTTTGCTATTTTTATAAGCATTTCTGAAGAGATTCTACCAGTTGTTAAAACTAATTTGTCTTTATATTCAACATTATTTATTAATGCCTCACCCAATGTCTTATCAAGTGCATTGTGTCTTCCTATATCCTCTTCAAAATATAATATTTCATTTAAAGTACACAATGCACAACTATGGACTCCACCAGTTGAGAGAAAAAGTTCAGATTTTAGGTTAAATTCTCTAAACAAATTTACAATTCTATCTATATCTATGTTAAATTCTTCCTTTACTTTCTTAGATTTAAAAGAATCAATTACGTTATAAAATAAAGTACCCTTCCCACATCCAGAGGTAATAGTTCGTTTACCATATAGTTTCTCAGCTAATAGCTTTCGTTCCTTTAAGTAAACATGGGCAAGTCCCTTTTCTTCATCAACTAGAATTCTTTCAATTGATTCCATCTTTTCGATAAATCCCTCCGAATAAAGAAAACCAATGGTAAGTTCTTTTAAGGACTTAGGAGTACATAATAAGGTCATAAGTTCTTCATCATTTATAAATATAGTAAAAGGATATTCTAGAATTACCTTATCACTGACCTTTTTTTCTTCTTTTCCTTTAACCTTTAAAATCTCATAATTCTTGGTTAAATCCATTATTAAATCACCCTTAAACACCCTTGCCAAATTGACAATTTGGATAATGACAAACTTCACAATCCAAGCATAGTCCGCCATAACCTAGTCTTGCTATATAATTTTTATCTATTTTAATTCCAGCTGCTACATATGGAAGAATTATATCAAACACGGTATTCTTTTTATACATCGCACAGCCTGGCACTCCTAATACAGTAGCTCCATCATTAAAATATGCTAACAAAAACATTGCACCTGGTAGGACAGGTGAACCATAACTTATGATTTCTGCACCACTTTGTTTAATAGCCGCTGGAGTCAAATCATCAGGGTCTACACTCATACCTCCTGTGCATATAATCAAATCTGCCCCTAATTCTTTAATCTCCAAAATCGAAGACTTTATTCTTTCAGTATCATCATTACTTACGATATGTTTTAATACTTCAATCCCTCGTTCCTTTAGCTTATCCACTATTACAGGAGTAAAAGTATCTTTTATTCTCCCATAAAATACTTCATTGCCAGTTGTTACTATGCCAGCTTTGAGTTTTTTAAATGGTGTAATCTTTAATATAGGTTCATTTCCTGCTATTTTCTTCGCTTCTTCTAATTTACTTTTTTCTATGACCAATGGTATGACCCGCATTCCAGCAAGTTTATCCCCAGATTTAACAGGCAAGTTTCCCATTCGGGTTGCTATCATTATTTCGTCCAATGAATTTATCTTGTTTAAGGTATCTACATTAACCTGAAAAAACCCATCAATGGTAGCTTTAATTTCTATCTTTCCTTCTTTGACCTCGGTGGTTGTCATATATTCATTCATACAAAGTTCAGATAAAAAAGAAGCCGCATCATTTTCATGAACCATGCCTTCTTTTTTCTCATATACGAAAACATGCTCTTTTCCCATTGATAAAAGCATCGGAATATCTTCCTCTTTTATTATATGTCCTTTTTTGAAGGCAACATCTTTTATTTCATCTTTTACTATCCTTGTCATATCATGACATAACACACTGCCAATTGCTTCTTCAACTCTTATTTTCTTCATGAAATTCACCCTTTTAGCTAGTTTATACAATCTGTTGCAATATGATTATAATTATATTATAATCATATTGCAACAGAATACATAGTAAAATAATAATATGTATAAATATAACAAATAGATACCACAATCTAGGAGTACTATTATGTCCAATAATACTGATTTAAAATATCAATTTAAAATAAAAATTTATAAGGAAACTCCTAGCTTTGGACCAGGTATAGTTAGGATAATGGAGCTAGTTAAGGAAACTGGAAAATTATCTGAAGCCTATAAAATTATGGGACTATCATCAAGTAAAGGTTGGAAGATTATTAAAAAAGCTGAAGAAGATCTTGGCTTTCCATTGATTATTAGTGTTGTTGGAGGTAGTGGTGGAGGAAAATCCGAACTCACTAAGGAAGGTTACGACATATTAAATAGATATCAAAGTTTTTTAAATGAAATACAAATTGAGATAGATAAAACATTTAAAAAGTATTTCTAAATTTATTTAGTTTTTAATCGCCCCCAAAAGGCGATAAAAAAATATATGCGTTAATCTCAATTGAGATGATTGCAATTTTAAGGAGGAATTTAAAATGAATTTTAAAAAAGTGATTAGTATGTGTTTGGTAATTGTAGTATCCCTATCATTATTAGCTGGATGTAGCAAGCCTCAAACAGAGGGTCCATCTGCACAAACCCCAGCAAATGATACAGTTCCTAATGAAAAAAATGTAGAATTGTTGATTTCTGCAGCCGCAAGTTTGACAGACGTATTAAATGAAATTGCTGATGTATATAAGGATATTGAGCCAAATACAAAGCTTACATATTCCTTTGGAAGTTCTGGTGCATTACAGGCACAGATAGAAGAAGGAGCACCAGTTGATATATTTATGTCTGCAGCACAAAAGCAAATGAAGGCTTTAGAAGACAAGGGACTTATATTAGATGGGACAAACAAAACATTATTAGTCAATAAGGTTGTATTAATAACTCCCACTAATAGTAATTTAGAAATCTCTTCATTTGATGACTTAACAAAAGATGAAGTTAAAAAGATTGCAATAGGAGATCCAAGTAATGTACCAGTAGGGCAATATAGTGAAGAAATATTTACAAATCTAAATATATTAGATAAAGTAAGTCCAAAGACAGTATTAGGTAATGATGTAAGAACTGTTTTAACATGGGTTGAAAGCGGAGAAGTAGATTGCGGTATTGTATACGCTACTGATGCATATACAACCGATAAAGTACAAATAATAACTGAAGCTCCAGAAGGAAGCCATAAAGAAGTGAGTTATCCTGTAGCTGTAGTTAAAACAAGCAAAAACAGTGAGGCTGCTAAAAGATTTTTAGACTTCTTATCAACTGAAAAAGCCATAAATTTATTTACTAAATATGGGTTTACAATGAAATAATTTGGAGGTTATCATGAATTATTCTCCATTATTAATATCGCTAAAAGCAGCTATAGTTTCAACGCTTATTACCTTTGTTTTGGGTATATATAGTGCTTATTTTACAACTAAGTTAAAAAAATTTAAGGGGCTAGTGGATGGAGTCTTGACTCTTCCACTAGTATTACCACCTACAGTGGTTGGCTTTTTTTTATTAATATTTCTGGGGAAAAATAGCATCATCGGAAAATTTCTATCCATGTTTGACTTATCAATTGTATTTTCCTCAAGTGCAACAATTATTGCATCAACTGTTGTATCATTCCCCTTAATGTATAGAACTGCCCGTGGTGCTTTTGAGCAATTGGATAGAAATATTATCTATGTTGCTAGAACCTTGGGGTTAAAGGAACATGAAATATTTTGGAAAATTGTAATGCCAAATTGCTTATCTAGCATTATGGCAGGCACAATTCTTTCCTTTGCACGTGCAATGGGAGAATTTGGTGCAACAATTATGATATCTGGCAATATACCTGGCAAAACACAGACTATGGCTGTAGCAGTCTATAGTGCAGTACAAGCTGGCAATAGAACTTTAGCCTATAAGTGGGTTTTAATAATGGTATTATTATCCTTCATCTCAATTATCTTAATGAATAATTTCGAAAACAATAAGCTAGGAAAATTTATACGAGGAGGATTATAGATGCTTTATGTTAAAATCAAAAAGAGATTAGGTAGTTTTTTATTAGATATTGAATTTAGTACTAATGGTGAAACACTTGCTCTTTTAGGTTCTTCCGGTTGCGGAAAAAGTATGACGCTAAAATGTATTGCAGGTGTTGAAACTCCAGATGAAGGCCAAATTATATTAAATGGTAGAACTCTTTTTGACAGTGAGAAAAAGATCAATTTACCTCCTCAAAACAGAAAAGTAGGACTTTTATTTCAGAACTATGCACTTTTCCCTAATATGACACTTGAAGAAAATATAGCCATTGGCGTTCCTAAGGATTATACTAATAAAAAAGAAATCGTAAGACAAAAGATTTCCGATTTCCATCTAAGCGGATTGGAAAAAAATTATCCTCATCAATTATCTGGAGGTCAACAACAAAGAGTTGCTTTGGCAAGAATGTTAGTAAATGAACCGGAAGTATTATTGTTTGATGAGCCATTCTCTGCACTAGACGAACATTTAAAATGGCAGATGGAACAAGAATTAATTTCTATTTTGAACTCTCATAAGGGAAATTCATTATATGTATCGCACAATAAAGATGAAGTATATAGAATATGTGATAAAATTGCAGTCCTAAACAATGGCAAAATAGATGAATTGGAAGAAAAGGATATTTTATTTAATTCTCCTAAAAAAACAAATTCAGCCATACTTATTGGTTGCAAAAATATATCAAGAGCTAAGAAAATTAACAATAACAAAATCTATGCTATAGATTGGGGAATTGAGCTTCTTTGTAATTCTGATGTGAAAGATAATTTAAAATTTATTGGAATCCATGAATATAATATTAGTATTTGTGATGATTTAAATGATGACAATACTTATGAATTTCAAATTATTAGCAAAATAGAAAATAGGTTATCAAAAACACTAATATTATCACCAATGGACAGTAAAGACACCCTTATCTATGTTGATATCACTAGCGAAGAATTTAATAATTTAGAAACAAATAGCCTAATAAATATTCAATTCAACAAAGAAAATTTATTACAGCTTTACTAATATTAATATATTTGGATTTATATTTAAGCAAATCCATAGTACAAAAAAACTTCTTGGAAGCACCAAGAAGTTTTATTTGTATTTATTATCAATATATGCCATATAATTATCTAAATCTTCCTTTGTATTTAAATTTAGAAATATATCCAAATTAGGACTGTATTCCTTAACTGTTTTCTCTTCCACTAAATCAATATCCATTTGTCCTAAAAATTTAGTGATAGATCTTTGACCGCTATCAATATACCTTTCTATATATCCTATCATTTCAATGGAGTAAAAAGCACTAAAAGGTTCAATATATTCTCCAATCCTTGTGGCTATTCCTAACTTATCTTCATCTAGTATATTTTTCATATACCTTATATAGTCCATATTGAGTTTAGGCATATCACAAGCTACAACAAAGGCAAATTTACTGTTTGAAATACTAAGCCCTGCATGGACACCACCAAGGGGTCCAACATCTTTATATATATCACTTGTTATTCTATATGAAAAATTCTGATATTCTTCTGGCTTGTTCGTTACAACTACAATGTCTTCGAATTCAGTTTCCAAATGAGATATTATATCCTCCATAAGTCTTTTTTCAGAGATTTGTAAAAATTGTTTATCAAATCCCATTCTAAAACTTTTACCACCAGCAAGAATAATTGCCGTTCCAAATTTCTTCATTCGAATGCTCCTTATTTTTGTGGTGTCGCACACTCACTTGCTTTCCCTGTAAGTATTTCCAAACCATGGTGGATACTATCTATTGCATAATCTAATGATTCCTTCACTGCCTTTGGGCTACCCGGTAAATTTATGATAAGTGTATTATTTCTAATTCCGGAAACTGCCCTAGATAGCATTGCTCTAGGAGTGATATTGAGACTATTATATCTAATTGCCTCTGCAATTCCATTAGCCATCTTTGTACAAACTTTAATGGTTGCTTCAGGAGTTACATCTCTTTCACTAAATCCAGTACCTCCAGTTGTAAGGATTAAATCTATTGCTAAATCATCTGCCATATAAATCATCTCTTTAGATAAGGTATCTTCTTCATCTGGAAGGATTACTTGTCTTTTCACTGTATATCCTTTATTAATAACAATATCAGCTATAGCTTTACCCGATAAATCCTCCCTCTCTCCTTTTGAACCCTTGTCACTTGAAGTGATAATTCCAACAGTAAACATGTTTATATCATTCCTTTCCATGTACCCGTGGAGGTAGTGTGGTTAATTTCATATGACCTGCATTTTTATTGTTTTTAACAGCTAGAATTTCAGCCAATATACTAATTGCTATTTCTTCAGGGGAATTGTCAGCTATATCTAGACCAATAGGTGCGTATATCTTTGACAACTTATCTTCTGTAATGCATCTGTCTCTTAGAATGCTAAACATATTGATGACTTTCTTTTTACTGCCAATAACGCCAATATACCTTGCGTTTGAATCTATTACAGCTTCTAGGGCTTCACCATCATATTTATGGCCTCGTGTTACTATAACTATATATGAATTTTCATCAATTTTATATTCTTTTAATTCCTCATCAATCTTCCCAAAGATCAATTTTTTAGCATTTGGAAATCTCTCATGATTAATAAACTCTTCTCTATCCTCAAATATTACAATATCAAAATTTAAAAGGGATGCAATCTTATATAAGGCCAAAGAAACATGCCCACCGCCTACTATTAATATTTCTGGACGTGGTTTATAAACTTGAATAAATATCTCAATTTCACCACCACAAACCATTCCTTCATCAGCTAAAGGTAGATAAACGCTCTTGCTTTCTCCATTTTCTATGGCTTCTAAAGCTAATTCTATCGCCTTTTTTTCTATTGCCCCACCACCTATTGTTCCAATAATAGACCCATCCTTTAATACTGACATTTGGGCTCCTGTAACCCTAGGTGTTGACCCTTCAGATTTGGTAATGGTTACTAATGCTAGCTCTACGCCTTTTTCTACAAGCTCTAATGTATTTTTTAAAATGGATATCTCTAACACTTATTGTTCCTCCTTTGTAAATACAAGATGGCTTCCAATACACCGCCTCCTATAGCTCTTGCTTTATCAGAAATTGTAAATGCATTTGTCTTTATACCTCTAGGATCGATATCTCCAATTTTAAGCCCTTTACTTACCAATAGCCCATCTTTTATAAGTCCTCTAATTACTCCTGAAATTCTAGCATTAATATATTCGTCTTCTATCTTACATATTGGAGTACCCTTTTCAACAATATCACCTATTTTGTGAATGTTTGAAATAATTCCATCCCTTGAGGCTCTAATAACTCTTTCCTCACCATATCCCATTATTATGCCTGGAATACCTGTATTCTCCTGTGCCTTTCCAGTATGCAAAACCTTCCCAAGATTGTGCCCTCTCATACTTTCAACAACTAAATCCACATCTACACCTGCTTCAAATCCCGGTCCTACACCTATTGTAATCGGAGCTAAATCTCTTGTAGTGCCTAAATTCTTCTTAGCCAAAATGCTATCTACAACTGCTATTGGATTTAGTGTTTTGATACATTCTCCAACTTCATCTATTAAAACAGGTATCTCTCCATTATTTATCGAATGATATATATCTTTTATTCCTTTTACATGAACTGCCTTTACACCCTCTACTATAGTTTCTTTTTCATATATAGCCTCACTAAAACAGACTGCACGTCTTATAGATGAAGGATTTTTGATTTCCAATATAACAACATTAAACCCAGACATAAATAATCTATGGGCTATACCTGTTGCTATATCCCCTCCGCCTCTTACAATTACTATATCCATTTATAACACCATCTTTCAATTCACAATTCACAATTATATTCAATTCACAGTTCACAATGCACAATTCACAATTGTTAAGGTCATTCTCTTGGGTCTAAAAGAGGAGATCTCTCTACTTCGACGCAGTTTCATTCATCAAATTCGTTTGTTCCTTCTAGTCACACGAATTTGGAATTCATTGCGAATGACCTACCATCGATTTATGAAAATGTATCATAAATCGGGTTAGGGCATCTTCGAGATGACACCTACAGTGTTTGTCATTCCGATAACATGGAGGAATCCCCTGTTTTTAATTGTCCATTGTCAACTGTCAATTGTCAATTTGTTTTTCACTGTTAGCTGTTAGCTGTTAGCTAGTTTTTCACTGCTCAACTTTTTCCCAACAACCACATCTATATCTGTATCTTCTAAACCCTTCTTGATCTTTTCAACAATACCTAATTGCCTGTTATCTACCTTGTTAAGAAAAAGAATTTTTCTCCCTTTACTCTTTTTAAAAATTCCATTTTCATATATTGACAATTTTACAATATCATTAAACTCAATTATATGATCAATTGTTGTTTCAAGTAAATCTGCCAATATTTCCGGTCTATGGGCTGTATCACATATTTTTTTACCCAAACAGTCCATACCAATCATACCTACTGTAATAGTTGTGCAATTTAATACAACCGGCTCGTGATTTGCAGGAGCCTTTATTGGCTTTCCCTTAGAGCCATCTGCTTCTATCAAAATAAAATCGAATATATTCTTTTTTATTAAATCATCTATTTTTGAAATATCCTTAACCCTAAGTTTCCTATCTACCTCATATTCTCCATAAACTGTTATTGAATTTTTATTAGGGATATAGCCGCAAGGTATATCCCCAACAAAAATTGTATCGTATCCTTTTTGGGGCTTAAAAATTGCAGTTGATGTTGTTGATAGTACACTTTTACCCGCATTTTTTAGTTGAGCAGCCAACATCTCAATAACAGTAGTTTTACCGCCTCCACCGACAAAAGATATTACTTCTTCTTCATTTAAATTTAATTTATTGATTAAACTTTCATCATCCATTATCTTACCTCGGTCAATTCATACCCACTTAGAGAAATTTTAGAAATTTCTACTGTCGAGCACACGGCAGTTCACAATGAAAGTCCCTAATTTACTGCTTAAGTCATCCTGAAAACATGAAGGATCTCTGTTTTGCTTGATACCCATAATACTATGGGATGCTTCGCTCAATCGCTCAGCATGACACCAGCAATGATTATCCTGCAAAAGAGGAGATATCTCCACTATGGTCGATATGACACTCCCCTTTGTTTTTTCATTGTCCATTGTCAACTGTCCATTGTCAATTGTTATTCACTATTCACTATTACTTATTCACTAAAATTGTTATTCACTGTTAGCTGTTAGTTATCTTCTCCATCCTCACCGCTGCAACCTTTAACTCCGGTATCTTTGCGATAGAATCTAGTTTTGTACTAGTCAAATAGTTTGCGGCACCTTCAGCATAATGGAAAGGCATAAACAACACATCTTCATCGATTATCTCAGTAACTCTTGCAGTTGTAACTATACTTCCACGCCTTGATGTTAGTCTTACCTTATCTCCATTAGAAATACCCAATCTATTTGCAGTAATTTCATTTATTTCAACATATGATTCTGGTGCAAGTACATTTAATCCTTCAACTCTACCTGTCATAGTCCTTGTATGGTAGTGATATAGAATTCTACCAGTAGTAAATACATATGGATATTCCCTATCAGGCATCTCTGCACTTTCCACATATTCAGCAGGCATAAATATACCCTTACCACGTGCAATTGAAGCCTTATGAAGATATCTAGTTCCAGGATGCTCACTATCTGTACAAGGCCATTGGATTCCACCATTTTCAAGTCTTCTATAACTAATCCCTGCATATGACGGTGTAACAGATGCTATTTCATTCATTATATCTGATGGTGAAATATATCTTTTCTTATAACCTAAGTAGTTCATTATATCCATAATAATTTTCCAGTCAGGTTTTGAATCTCCAATAGGTTCAATAGCCTTTCTTACCCTTTGTACTCTTCTTTCAGTATTTGAGAAGGTACCATCCTTTTCCGCAAAAGATGCTGCTGGTAATATTACATCAGCTAATTCTGATGTTTCAGTCATAAATATATCTTGAACTACTAGAAAATCTAGATTAGATAATGCTTCTCTTACATGGTTTATATCCGGGTCTGATATCATTGGGTTTTCTCCCATAATATACATAAATTTAATATCTCCATATGCCGCTCCATCCATTATTTCAGGTATTGTAAGTCCAGCTTTAGGTGATAGTTTTGTATCCCAAGCCTTTTCAAATTTTTCTATAACCTCTTTCTTAAATACCTTTTGATATCCTGGCAGGTCGGCAGGTAATCCACCCATGTCACAAGCACCTTGAACATTGTTTTGTCCCCTAAGTGGATTTACCCCAGCTGATGCTTTACCAATATTACCACACATCAATGCTAAATTTGATACAGACATAACAGCGTTTGTACCCGTTGTATGTTGTGTTATACCCATTGTATAATAAATTCCTGCTTTATCAGACTCAGCATAAATAGTAGCTGCCTTGATTATATCATTAGCATCTACACCACAAATTTCAGCTGCTCTTTCAGGAGTATATTCTTTAACAAGTTCAACTAATTGTTCAAAGTTCTCTGTTCTTGTCTCTATATATTCCTTATCATATAATCCTTTTTCAATGATTACATTCATCATACCATTTAGTAACGCAATATTTGTCCCTGGCTTTAATTGTAAAAACACATCAGCATATTCAGCAAGCTCAATCCTTCTTGGATCAGCAACTATTAATTTTGCTCCACGTTTTAAAGCTTGCTTCATAATAGAGCCAATAACTGGGTGGTTTTCTGTAGTATTTGAACCAATTACAAACATAGCATCTGTATCCAAAATTTCCTGTATGCTATTTGTCATAGCACCGCTTCCCAATGTAGTTGCAAGACCTGCAACAGTGGAAGCATGTCAGAGGCGAGCACAGTGGTCAATATTGTTCGTTCCTATTACAGCCCTAAATAGCTTTTGAAATAGATAGTTTTCTTCATTAGTACATCTTGCAGATGTAAGACCTGCTAGACTATCTGGACCATGTTCTCCCTTTATCTCATTGACCTTATCTCTAATAAGTCTATATGCCTCATCCCAAGTAGCCTCTTCAAACTTTCCATTTCTTTTAATTAATGGAGTCTTAAGTCTATCAGGGTGATTTATAAATTTATATGCAAATTTCCCTTTAACACATAATAACCCATTGTTAGGTTCACCAGGTGCAGGCTCTGCTCCTAATACCTTATTTCCTTTAACTATTAAATCCAATTGGCACCCTACACCACAATATGAACAAGTGGTTCTTACCCTTTTAGTTTCCCAATGTCTAAACTTTTCCAATGGCTTAGGAGTCAGTGCCCCTACTGGACAAACTGATACACAGTTCCCACAGGATACGCATTTGGAATTTATTAACCCCTCATTAAAAGGTGTGGTAACTACTGTATCGAAACCTCTGTCTTCAAAGCCTATAGCAGATGTGCATTGTAATTCATCACATACCCTAACACATAATCCACATAAAATACATTTTCTCGCATCATAAGTATAGAAGGGATTGCTATCATCAACATAAGGCTCTCTCATATCCCCTTTAAAGCTTCCTTCCAATATTTCGTATTCGTAGCAATAATCTTGAAGCTTACAATCCCCTGATTTATCACAGTTTAGGCATTCTAAAGGGTGATTTGATATGATTAGGTCAAGAACCTCACGCCTTGCATTACGAACTTTAGCATTATGAGTATATACAACCATACCATCTTTCACTAAGGTACTACATGATGTAGCAAGATTCTTTTGACCTTCTATCTCAACTAAACATAGTCTACATGCAGCAAAGGGAGTAAGCCTTTCGTCATGACATAGGGTAGGAATATCAATACCAGCATTTCTACAAGCTTGAAGAACAGTAGTACCTTTATCTACCTCATATTGAATACCATCAATAATAATATTCATTAGATTACTCCTCTCCAATATCTTTTATCTTCTCAAATACTTCCTCTAATCCTAGTGCTTTAGTCCATGTTGATTCTACAAACTTTCCATCAATCTTTCTATATGGTTTTCCTGGATTATCAACGTTTTGAAGTTCTGTCAAGAGTCTTCCCTTCAAACATAATGGTCTACCATTTGTAGGTGCCTTTGCTCTAACAGCCACCTTTTTCTTGTTCTTTGATAAAACTTCAAAATCACATCCATATTGACAAGATTTGCATTTAACAGTTGTTGCCTCGCCTTCCCAGGATCTTATCTTTCTTAATGCCCTCTTATCAACTAATGCTCCTACTGGACAAGCAACAACACATCTATTGCATGATACGCAAGCCGATTCTTCGATACTTTGGTCTGCACTAAATATAATCTTTGTATCATATCCTCTTTCAGAGAAGGATAATACTTGTCTGTCGCTAACCATACTACAAGTCCTTACGCACTTACCACATAATATACATTTGCTATTATCCTTCAATATATAGGGGCTTGATGTATCTAATAATTCAGGTCTTCTTGCCCCGCCATGTTCTCTAAATTTTACATCATATCTATAAGCATATTTTTGTAAGTAACATTCTCCAGCCTTTTGGCATGTTAGACAATCATTTGGGTGACTATCCAACAAAAGCTGTAATATATCTTTTCTTGTATTTACAACCTTTTCGCTTTCAGTATTAACAACCATACCTTCCTTAACCTTTGTTGAGCAAGATGTTTCAAGTTTTCTACTTCCTTCAATCTCTACTACACAAAGCCTACATGCTGCAACTATCTCCAATTCTTCATCATAGCATAGGGCAGGAATCTCTATGTCAAGCTTCTTAGCCGCTTGAAGGATTGTAAGGTCATCAGGGACAGTGACTTTTTGTCCATCTATTGTAATAGTTACATTTCTCATTATCTTTCCTCCTATGCTATTGTTTGATTACTGCCTTAACATGTTTTGGACATGCTTCCATACATGCACCACATTTAATACATGCATTTTGATCAATTACATGTCTTTCCTTAACTTTACCTGAAATGCATCCAACTGGACAAACTCGTGCACATTTAGTACATCCTATACAAGCATCAGAAATAAAGTAGGACAACAATGCTAAACAGCTATGAGCTGGACACTTTTTATCTTTGATATGAGCTTCATATTCATTTCTAAAGTATTTAATTGTAGTAACTACAGGATTTGAAGCTGTTTGTCCCAATCCACATAAAGAAGCAGAGCTTATTGTGTTGGATAGACTTTCTAGTCTCTCAATATCTCCTTCTTCCCCTTTACCATCTACAATTCTTTGAAGTATTTCAAGCATTCTCTTTGTACCTTCTCTACATGGCACACATTTGCCGCAGGATTCATCAACAGTAAAATCTAAGAAAAATCTTGCTATATCAACCATACAGGTATCTTCATCCATTACAACCATACCACCAGAACCCATAATGGAGCCGATCTTTCCCAATGATTCAAAGTCTACAGGAGTTTCAATTAATTCCTTAGGAATACATCCGCCTGAAGGTCCTCCAGTTTGTACCGCCTTGAATCTCTTACCATTTTGTACTCCACCACCAATTTCAACAATTTCTTTTAGTGGCATCCCCATTGGCACTTCAACTAAACCTGCATTTTCTATCTTACCAACTAATGCGAAAACCTTGGTCCCTGGGGATTTTTCGGTACCAATGCTTCTAAACCATTCTACTCCTCTTTGAAAAATTACAGGAACATTTGCCAATGTTTCAACATTATTAATAATAGTTGGTCTTTGCCATAGTCCTCTATGAGCAGTTCTATATATCTTTGTTCTAGGCATTCCTCTTCTGCCTTCAATGGATTCCATCAATGCAGTACCTTCACCACATACGAAAGCACCTGCACCAAGTCTCAATTCTATATCAAAACTAAAATCTGTGCCTAATATATTTCTACCTAATAGTCCGTATTCTTTAGCTTGTTCTATGGCCAATTTTAGCCTTTCAACTGCTATTGGATACTCAGCTCTTACATAGATAAAACCTTGGTCTGAACCTATAGCATATCCTGCAATAGCCATACCTTCTAATATAGCATGAGGATCGTTTTCCAATATGCTTCTATCCATAAATGCACCTGGGTCACCCTCATCAGCATTGGTAATTATATACTTCTTCTCTGCAGGGTATTTGTATGCTTCTTCCCATTTCCTGCCTGTAGGGAAACCTGCTCCCCCTCTACCTCTTAAACCAGAAGCCTTTACTGTTTCAACTACTTCACCTGGGTTGCCTTCAGTTAATATCTTAGCTAATGCAGAATATCCATCCATTGCTATATAATCATCAATATTCTTAGGATCAATAATTCCGCAATTTTTTAGTGCAATTCTAACTTGCTTCTTATAATAATCTCCTTTTAGGACAATATTTCCATTAACAATTTCTGTTTTGTCCTCACTAGCCAATCTCTCCAAAAGCAAAGGTTTGCTATTTTCTTTTAATTCTTTCAATTCTTCAATTGTCAATTTCATAGATGAACACCTCCATTATCTATATTTTTCAAGGATTCCTTTTATATCTTCCTTCTTCAATTTTGCATATACGTCCACATCATTTATCATCATTACAGGTGCCAAGCTACAGTCACCCAAACATCTAGTTGCAGCAATTGAGAATTTTAGGTCTGGAGTCGTTTCACCTGATTTAATTCCAAGGATAGATTCAATCTCTTCTAATATCCCTTGTGCACCCTTTACATAACATGCTGTTCCTAAACATAAACTGATTTTATTCTCACCCTTTGGAATAAAGGAGAATTGAGAATAAAATGTTGCGACTCCATAAACTTCTGCCATAGGAACATTTAAGCCTCTAGAAATCATTTCCAAAACTTCAATAGGTAAATATCCAAAAACTTCTTGAGCCTCTTGCAATACTGGCATCAATGCCCCAGGAGTTTCTTTATGGTCATTTATAAAGACTCTAAAGTCATTTATTTTTTCTTTGTTTTTTTCCATATCAAACTTGAACTCCATTTTTGTCCTCCTTCTGTTTTTTATGTATTTTTTTGTAGCTTGTCCTTATTTATTATCTTTGTCGTCCCGAGCGTAGTCGAGGGATCTCCGTTTTTAAATGGTACATTCTTAATATCATATACCCTAAATACTATTATAACGGTTTTTGTTTGTCAACTAAACTGCCACATATAACCATTATGAAATACACATTTATAGCAATTTAATCTTACCTTATATACACTTGTTAATATATTATCAATATAATAATATAAATACAATGTTTTTTTATACTATTATAATATATAATTGTTTTATAGAAATTGAAAGGATTGATATTTTTGTTACATAATATAAATAGTTCTAATTTGTTTTTTTATTACTTAGCTTTAATAAATATAATAACCTTTGTTGTCTTTTTTATTGATAAATACAAGGCAAGAAGAAACAAATGGAGAATTCCAGAAGCGAATCTACTTTTTCTTTCTATTATTGGAGGCTCGGTAGGTGGAACGCTTTCAATGTTAATCTTTAGACATAAAACACATAAGCTGAAATTTAAGATAGGAATGCCATTGATATTGTTGATACAGGTGTTGTTGTTTGTGTATGTTTATAAGTAGTTTATGTCTCGGTTTTTGTCATCTCGACTGGAACAAAGTGAAATGGAGAGATCTCCGTTTTTAATAAAAATAATGGCAGGATATTCCCTGCCATTATCTATCTTCTGAAGCCTCTATTGTTGCTATTTTTTTCTTGTTTTCTTTTCTTTCTACAGTCTGCACATCTTACTGGATCATTTTCAAATCCCTTTTCTTTGAAGAATTCTTGTTCTCTTTCAGTAAATACAAATTCAGTACCACAGTCCTTACACTTTATTGTCCTATCTGCCATAATACATTCCTCCTTAATTTTAAAATAAGATTTAAATTTGATTAAAGAAATCTTGTTAAAGAGGAAAGCTTGGCTCCATTAATTAGGTTTCACATATTCAAATCTTATTTGGTAGTAATAGTATAATTCTTAAGTAGGATAATTGCAATACAAATAGTGAAATCATCCCTAAAATGTTTTCTTAGAAGCCTTGTTTACACCTATCAATAAAATAATTAAATATTTTAATAAATTCCTTATCATTATATATCATGGACTCAGGATGGAATTGAACCCCTAGTATAAATTTATCGTTTGTAGATTCCATTGACTCAACTATTCCATCAATCGTGGTAGATGTTACCCTTAAATTTTCTCCTATATCCTTTATGCTTTGATGGTGCTGTGAATTTACAACCAATTTTTCCTTCTCAAACACCTCATATAAAATGCTATCCTTTAAGATATTTATAGTATGAAAACCTTGATGTACATCACCACAAACATGGGCAATGGAATAAGGTAATTGAACAAATATATCCTGATAAATAGTCCCTTTTAATGCAACATTTATTAATTGTAATCCTCTGCATATTCCAAATACCGGAATACCCCTTTCATATGCACGTTTAAATAATTCCAATTCCATCTTATCTCTATCTTCACAAATAGAACCAATCTCTTTAATTGGCTCTTCTCCAAAATATAATGGTGAGATATCTCCACCGCCAGTAAATATTAGACCATCTACCAAGTCAAGGTAATCATCTATTTTATCCACATCTGTTATTATAGGCAGAATGATTGGTACTCCACCACCCTCAATTATTGCATCTACATAGGTATTGTTTATCTCTATCAACTTTCTATTTACTAAGTGTTCATATTGGGCTGTCAAGCCAATTACTGGTCCCATGAAACCTCTCCTTTAAAGATATTTATTAAACCAAATACATGATTCTTCCATCATATTGGTTGTTACAAAATGTGCTAAGTAAGGATATTCTACAAATTTTAGTTTTGATTTATCATTATATAAATTTATTATTTTATTATAAAATTCCCTTTGGGGATTGATATTTACAACAGGGTCATTACCACCATGAAGTATTAGAATCGGTCGGTCAACTAATGTATTGAGATTATTTATTGGGTCAAGGGTATGAATTTTTTCTTCTATTACAGGATCAAACTCTCCGTAGCCTTCCAATGATTCCTCGAATATTATATTTGATTGTTCCCAATTAAATGATCCATTGAATACAACTGAGGCCTTTATGTTCGAATTTTTAGTAAATACTCCTGTAGTTGTGAAACCGCCCATAGAATGTCCCGCTATCCCTATTCGATTTGGGTCACTCTTTAAATTATTAATAGCATAATCTATGATTTGGTCTGATTCCTCTATGTTTTTTAGAATTACGTCCCAAAAGTACTTAACAGCACTTTGTTGATTATAATTATGTAATGCATTTCTTTCTCCATGATAAATTGCATCTGGAATTATAACCTGATATCCTAGGCTACATAATATAAATCCCCTAAATCTTTGTGCTTCCTTGTTGGATGACCAGCCATGGTAGAAAATAATGGTTGGATAAGATTTCATCTCATCCTTTGGAGTAAGTACAATAGTTGGTATTTCACCAATTCTTATACTCTTTTCAATAACATTATTAAACTGCATAAACCCAACTCCCTTCGAATGTTGCCATATTATACTATTCATTATATCAGTTTTCCGTTCCAAAAACCAATAAAATACCCCACCTTAAAAGGTGAGGATTGATTACTCGTTTCTTTCTTCAACTTTAATTTTAAGTAAAAGTACAGTGGTGTCTTCTTCTATCATCTTATTTATGGAATCTATATCTTGATAATCATAAGTTCTTATAGAATCTTCTGCCTGTCGATATACCGCTATTATCTTTTCCTCTCCAGACTTTAAACCAATTTCTTTACTTCCAATTGCATAGTCCCAGGTACTTATAGCAGATTGAGAAAAATGGTTGTTTTCTACCCTTTGTGGAAGCGAATGTATACCTGCCGAATATAAAAACAATTGTGGTTCATTATTTGGATTTATAATTCCAAACCCCATCCTACCTTCTTCTACTTGTTTAGGACTTAATCCATAAGAAAGTTCAGTAAGTATAAAAGGCTCCATAGGTTTTCCATCCCTATAACCTTCTACCCATATATTAACCCAACTTTTATCAGCATAAGGTAATTTTAGATTAAAATCATATATTATACCTAGTTGTAAATCTTTAAAAGTCTTTTCGTATTCTGAATTAGTATTTGATGAGATATATGCGATTTTATCCCTATCATTTTTGTCCTTATCATTGGTGCATCCAGTAATGAAAATCATAAATATAGTTATTATAAGTAATGAAACAATAGTAAATTTTTTTTGCATATAACTCTCTCCTTATTATTATCATATTAATTTGAAATATTAATTCTATTACCGCAATGTCTACAATGAAATCTATGGTTTTTAGCATACATCAATCTATCAAGATTTTCGAAACCTCCACAATTAGGACAACGAAGCTTATTTTTATCTAGATAGATATATGATATTAAAAAAATTCCCGAAAAAATAAATAAAGGCCATTTAATAAATCCGCCAATCATCGAAACTACAAATAGTGAAATTAAGATTAAAGCAATATTAATATCCTTTTTTGATATAGTCTTCACATCTTCAACCCTTTCAAATTAAAAAACAAGATTATATTTTTAGTATATAATAGCAGAGAAGTGTTGTCTAATGATACTGTAATATATTTTAAATGATAATCTACAATATATGACGAAGAATTGCCAGCTATAGAGGAATTACTAAAAGATATAACTCTTATTCCAGAATCAGTACAAGAACTTACTCCTAATAAGGATGGTAATATTGTTAATTCTCTTTAAATTAAATTCTTTTAATACCCTGCAAATCAAAATAAACATTCCTTGCCTTAAAGGGAGAAGGATTATTATATAATAATTTTAATTTCTCAAAATCACTTATTCTCTTAGAATGATAATAAGGTTTTTCAAAACTTAACCTATTATCTCTTAACCAATCAGGAACTTCAATGTTATGTAATTGCAAGTAATAATCTATTAAAGCTGATACCTTTGTTAAATATTTTATCTCTTCAGTAAATATTTCTAACAAATTGTCTTTATTCATTAATCTTACATTATTGGATTTAACCATATAATACTTCCTAATCAATATTCACAGTTCTTCTAATAGAATTATACCATACCTTTAATATTTTCTGCCTATTTTCCCTTACCTTTATCTAACACCATTTAGCATCACCATAGCAGATTCTAAATCATACTTTGCAGCATCAAACCAATATTCATACTTTTCTCTACTACCTAACTATATTAACAAAATATTTTACTTTATGGTATAATTAGGACAAGGTAATCGATAAAGGCAGGGTGTGGTTTCCACCTAACTTCAGACGAAGGGAGGTGGTAGATATGACAACATATGAGGCATTAACTTTGATGCTAGGATTTTCAATGTTTGTACTATCACTGATCTCTCTGATTATTAATCTAACGAAAGATAACAGAAAGACAAAAAAATAATCACCCTGCGTATTTGGCCACGATAGGGTGATTATATCACGTTAGGTGGCAACCGCACCTTTGCGGTGTCGATTACCTTTAACTATATTATACACTATAAAATAAAAAAATAAACCTTTTTTTAATATTTAAAGCTAAATGGATACTTTAACTTTTTTGTTTGCTCATTTTTAGTTCAATAATTATATTGAACATGATTGATGTGTTTGATTATGCAATGCGCTGCTTGGAGTATCTACTTACCTCATTTATAACATTTCTTCTAGTTGAGTAAGTTGTTTTGCCATCCAGTCTTTGCCTTCAACGATACGAGTTACCATCATTGAAGCAACCGTATCCCCAGTAGAGTTTAACCATGTCGCTGGTGGATCAACTAAAAATCCTATAGTGGCTATTATCGGGAATGCTTCTGGTGGAAATCCATACATATTAACTATGAGCATTTCTCCTATAAGTCCACCACCAGGTACACCTGACATAACAACACCGCCTAATATAGATAACATAATTGCGGTAAGAAAAGTTGATATCCCAGAGAACTCCTGACCAAATATTCCAAATAAAAATGAGATTTTTAATATTGATGAAAGAACTGTTCCGTCCATATGCATCGTAGCACCAATTGGAAGTATGATTTCACGTATATCCTTTGGTACTCCTATACGTTGAGCAGCCCTAAGATTTGTTGGGAGTGTTGCAATGGAGCTTTGTGTTGCAATGGATGTGATTGAGGGTTCAATTATATTTTTAAAGAATGATTTTACGGCTTTCATACCCCCAGCATAATAAGTGTATCCCGTAAAGAAAATAAAGAAATACAGCACACATATAGGATAATAAATTACCATTGCTCTAGCATATGCCCCAAGAAGTTGCGGTCCAAATTCACCTATTAAGCTTGCGAAATAAGCTCCAAGTCCTATAGGTGCATAAAGCATGATTACACCTATAAATTTCATCATAATTTTTGACAAAGCATCTAATATTTTTGCAATTATATTGTTCTCTCCACCCACTGCACTTACACAATAGCCAAATATAATTGAAAATACTATTAGAGGCAACATATTAGAACGTGATAAAATTTTACTAAAGTCATTTACAGTTAATGCAGCAACGATTTGGTCTGCAAATGATAATCTTTGCAATTCTTCTGTAGCTTGTAACTCTATACTAACTCCCTCTGCAGGTGGAAATACACTAACTACCGCAATAATCAAAATTGCAGCAATTAAGCCAGTTACTACGAAAATTAAAAACATATTACCTAATATTTTCCCTAAACGTTTCATGTTTACCATACTACCTACGGCACTAGCAATTGTTATAAATACCAATGGTGTAACTACAGTAAACATAAGGTTTAAGAAAATGTCTCCAAATGGTTTAAGAATGATTGCTTTTTCTCCAAATATGATGCCTATTATACTGCCTATCGTTATTGAAATTATTAATGTAATTGAAAACTTATAACTTTGCCAAACTGACTTTTTAGATGTATTCATGCTATGCCCCCTTCATTTTACTTCACTAAAGGATAAATCTTCATCCATAACTTTTCCAATAGCAACTATATTTGTATCTCCTATAAGGTATAGCTTATCTATTTTGCTTTCCGTTCTTTCAACTTCAATGAGCAATTCTCCACCATCAACAATAACTTTTGCTTTATTTGACTTTAGATATCCTTTTAATATTAGAGCAACTGCTGTGGATGCTGCACCTGTTCCACAGGCTAAAGTAAAATCTTCAACCCCCCTTTCAAATGTTTTTGCTGATACGGTATTTTCATTTAATACTTCAAAAAAGTTCACATTGGCACCCTTGGTAAATCCATGGTAATACCTTATTTTACTCCCTACTTTACGCAAATCTTTTTCATCCGCCTGTGTAAAATTATATTCAACTACAGCATGAGGTAGTCCTGGATTGCCTAATTCTATATATGAACACTCATAATTTTTATCATCTATTTTTATATCGTTATAAAGCTTAATCACTTCAGGCCTATTGAGCAAAACCTTTACAAGACGTCCTTCCAAGACTTCAGAATATACAATTCCCGCTGCCGTTTCAAAACTCATTTTTCTTCCTGCAATATCTTTTAAAAAAGCATAACGAGAAATACACCTTGCACCATTACCACACATTTCACCTATGCTACCGTCTTGGTTATAAAAATGCATCTTAAAATCTGCATCTCCATCAGGATAATCGACTACCATAAACCCGTCTGCTCCAATTGACACTTTCCTTTGACATAGTCTTTTGGCAATGATGGGTAACTTTTCTACTGGAATATTTAACTCTATATTGTTAATGATTATAAAATCATTTCCTGCACCCTGCATCTTATAAAATTCCATAAAATCACATCCAAATTTATATTTTTCTCATCGATGATTCTGTTCTACTTTATTTACAATCATATGACTGTATGATTTTCTTTTAAAATAATATTTCTAAAGTTAATTAATACTAAAACAGGGATAAAATTTTTATGCGAGTTACATATAGAGAAGGCGAGAAATAGTTAGATTAGCTTTTGCCTTATAAAGTAATATTAAATATATATATGATTATTGCATGAAGTATATTCCACAAAGCAAACAATAAATTTCTAAAGTAAAATTCCCTTTTTGATTGTTTAAATATCAAAAAGGGAATTTCCGATAATAATGCTAGTATTAAATTTACCCTACCACCATAAAGCGAATATATTTGATTTCTATTAAATTCTTTCAATACCCTGCAAATCAAAGTAAACATTCCTTGCCTTAAAGGGAGAAGGATTATTATATAGTAATTTTAATTTTTCAAAATCACTTATTCTCTTAGAATGATAATAAGGCTTTTCAAAACTTAACCTTTTATCTCTTAACCAATCAGGAACCTCAATGTTATGTAATTGCAAATAATAGTCTATTAAAGCTGATACCTTGGTTAAATACTTTATCTCTTCATCATTACAATTATCTATATCTATTGGATTGTTTAAACTATTTATAAATTTCATATCTTTAGACTTTAGCAATTCTAATAATTGATTTATACTCGTGTCTTCATCCTTATATTCAAATAAATCCTTTAAGTACTTATTTCCAATCATAACCTAAATCCTCTCCTAAATATGAAATTTATCTGTCTATTTTTTCTTACCTTTCTACACTTCCATTAGCCTTTCCCCTATATATTCAAAGCCTCAAGAGTTTTATTTTCTAAATTAAATCGATGATATCCTTTGATTAGTGAAGTGTTACTGTCAATTTGGGTAATATACAATTCTCCACCTACGATATACATACTTACTTTTTGGTCTAGATCTTTAATTAGCAGTTCTTTTTTCCTTCCTTTTTCATCTACACAATAAAGATCGTATACAATTTCACCAGTATTCACAACAGAATCTGAGGAACGCAAATCAAAATAATAAAAAAAGCCTCCATTGCGAATAAGATTATACCCTCCGTGAATATTATCTACAATCTTTTCTTCTACTCCATTATAATCAACGCCAGTATTATTTAACTCTATTCGATAGATGGCATCAAAGGTTGAATAGTATATTGCTATTCCATCATAACTAAACCGATTTGGAATATCCTCAGTTTCCTTTAATAGCTGCATTTCCTTGGTTTCCAAATTCATCCTATAATAAGAAGAAATTTCATGATCATACTGGAAGTAAATGTAATCATCATCAATCAACTTAATTGCTCCAAAATCATCTATAACAGTAGTTATCTCACCTGTTTTCAAATCAAATCTTCTAAAAGGCTGATACATATCAGAAACATAGTATATTGCATCTTTATAAACGTAGAATTCAAGCCAAGCCCCTTCAATTATAAGTTCTAGTTCAGAACCATCTAAATTCATTCTGTAAAGTCCTTTTTTAGGAAGCCATGTATTGAAGTAGATTTTATCATTCACTACTTGAAGAAAGCGACCATACGTATTACTTATTTTTTTAATATTATCTCCTGATAAATCCATAACATAAATCCCTACGTCAATTTTATCAAAATCAGGTGGATTATACTGTAAATGAGAATCTTCTACTTTAATACAAGAAAAATAAACTTTATCATCATTTTCAACCATATAGCTAAAATTATTATAATTGGAGACTTTTGATGCATAATCATCTTTAACAATTTTTACTGGCACATGGGATAGACAAGATGTTAAACAAAATGCCAGAAGAATAAGACAAAAAAGAAACCACTTTCTACTCATATGTACCCCCCCAATAAAATCTAAAGTGTAGGGCATGCCACTTTTCAATATACCATATTCTCAAAGTCATCATCCTTATATAGTGAAGAATTTTTCGAATCATTTATATGAATTCGATACGGTTCAGCAAAAGTATGTGAAAGTAATGAATTCCAGGTATAGTTAAACTATCTGTTGTTCCCATATCCAATACTATACCTATTCTTGTTTCAAAATGAAGATGTACAGCATATCCGAAGGTTCCACCCATAGTCACAACCCTTTGTTCCCTTGAGACATTCTGCACAGGTGTAACTTTATTACATCTTGATATATCTAAATTAATTAGTTTGAATATATAACACATTAATGCTACATATAAATATATATCCAACAAAGAATATAAAAGACATTACATATATATCTTACAAAATCTAGGAATTTACCTCTATGTGGTAGTATTTTGGGGATGAGATAATTGTAAAGAATTACAACCCCAATAGTAAATGCAAAATATATTGTTGGAAAATCACCGTTATACTTAATGCTTCTGTATATTAAATATACAAGCACCAATAAGATTAATAGATATATAAAGATAAAAACCTGTGTTAGTATGCTAGTTCTTTTTTTACTTTTCTATTTTCTTTAAAAGACGTATAAAAGGGCAGCAATATGATTCCTCCTTTTTTATCAAAGATATGTATATTGCCATGTTTCCATTATTTCCTTATGTACTCATACTTATTATATCCCTGTTAAAAACGTATATCTATATTAAACATCTACGAAAATAATAAACAATAAATTTAAAATCCTTATACTATGATAAGGTTATATATTCTAACTAAAACCTGACTTATTTAGCATAATCTGCTTTCAAATTTACCAAATCCTTTTTTATTTGCTCATAATCATAATTAACAGGCCAATAATATAATCTTGTGTGAACTTCTAGATGACCAATATATGAAAATATTATTTCCCCACTAGATACCCATACGTAGGCTAATAATCTTTCATTAGCACTATGTTGTTTTAAATAATAGGAGTAAATAGTCAATTTTTCAATATTTTTATCTTCAAGAGTTAGCCCTATTTCTGATAATCTTAATGTCAAATTTTCATAATCTGAATTATCCTGTACAAGTTTTATTTTTGCTGCGATATGCTCTTTTAAATCATATTTACCCTTTAATTGTTTCCCATCAACCTCCCAGCCATAAGATTCTAGAAACGCGATATTTTTTCTATCAGTATTTGTGCTTATAAGATATATGATGATTACTATTACAATAGCAATTAAAAGAAACTTTATTAGTTTTGATTTCATAAAATAACTCCTTGTTTTCTTATTTGGATGGGTTCTTGGAACCCATCCATAAATTTATTATCAAGAGATAATCTTAATTAGGATGCTGGTGGTTCAATGCTCGTAGAGCCAGATACATTTTTAGTAGCCGTGTTGTATGAGTATACAAAGTGAGTAGTACCTTTTAGGTATCCATACCTTACCATCCCTGATGCAGTTATGGTAATCGTTTTATTTTCATTTACTTGATAAGATACATAAGATCTTCCAGTCATTCCGCCACTCGCTACATTAGGAGTACTTGTATAATTCGTATTAATACTTGGTGCCTCATTATATTCCCATTTTACATTGTTATCATGTGGACTACCAGAAATCCTTGTAACTGTACTTACTATTGGACAATATGAAAGAGTTGTGCTAAAGATTTCTAAAGCTTTATGCATCCTCTCCAAAATCAACAATTATCCACTGACCATTTATATTTTCATAAGTGAATTCATGGAATAATATTGTTGTAAGTGCTGGTCCTTCTTCAATTTTTATTATAATAATTATCTTATTATCCTCTTCCGACAAAGAATTTACTTCTATATGTTTTACATTTATATTCTTTTCCGTATTTCTTTCCATAGCATTTAATAAAAGTTCTTTTGTATTTTCCGATGTATTGGAATCTATAATATTTTTAGTGCCTGTGTATGTTGCAAGACTAATTGCTATAGACCTTTCCTTTAGATATTCCTTATTATCTACATTTATTTCTTTATTAATGGTGCAACCTGATAATATAACTAATACAAATGCAACTAGAAACGATAATATTATCGTATTATCCTTATACATTAGCGTTCCCACCACCATTTTCTTATACCGACGTAAATATTGTAGGCTATATCATCTTGTTCATAACTATCTGTTAATATTCTTAAGTCTCGTCGATTAGATATAAAGCCAGCCTCAATTAAAACAGCTGGTGCTTCAGTGTAAAGTAAAAGACCTATTCCATCATGAGTCGTCGGAGTGTTAAATCTGGGAATATTCGTGTAATCTAATCTATTATCAATACTTTCAGCCAATTCTCTACTTCTGCTTACCCTGTGCGTTGATGTATAATATGTTCTATACCCCCTAATATTAGAATTTATAGATGTATCGCAATGAATAGTCACTATAAAATCAACATCAGATGAATTTGCTTCTCTAACCCTTTGATTCATATCTTTATAAGTGTTTCTTGTTCTACTCATAATTACAGTAGCCCCTTTATTTTCAAGATAATCTCTAACTAGTAAGGCAATCTCAAGATTTATATCCGCTTCTCTTGTACCATCATCTGCCACTGCTCCTGGATCTGACCCTCCATGACCAGCATCAAGATATACTACTGGATCTGGAATGTCCCTCCCTAATGGTTCAATTTCATAAAATATATCATCTTCTATGCTAGAATAATTAATTTTATCTCTATATATTGTCTCAATCAAATAACCATTCAATTCCTCTACCTTTTCTCCATTAACTTTAATTATTAAAGAGTCGATATAATCAAACTGAAATATTGTTTTTTTAATTGAATTTATTATAAAATACATTGAATGATTAGGTGTTATATTATCTAGGAATGCTTCATTAAAATCTAATTCTGCTACACCGTCGTTTATTCTTAATGAATTTAATTTTATTCCTTCTGGGATTTCATTCCATGCCCCATCCTTTATACCCTCACCATTAAGGAGAGCCTCAATTGAATATGATGGTAAATTAGATATGCCATCTGGGGCATCAATCAAGACAGAAGTAAAGTTATCTTCATCTGATTCACTAGGATACCATAATCTAACAACTTCTGTACTTAAATTGCTTCCTCCAAATACAAAAAAATTTGAAACTATAATGATTGTGACTACTAAAATCGAAGATATAAACTTTTTCATTTAAATACCTCCTTTTATCTTTGGTAATGTTCGTCCAACGTTATACTTATCTTATTATATCACCATTGGAATCACCCTCCTACCCCTTTAACCTAAGTATTAATAATATCCCTCTTTGGAAAGAGAAATGTATTCTCCAACAGAGCCTTTATATACCTCAACATCAGCTTCTAATCTATAAGTATATCCTGATGTTACAGTTGCTGTTTTACCAACTCTTAATGTGTCGCTATTGGAAGTTAGATTATTCCATGTTGCCACCGTTGAAGTTCTTCCATCTGAATTGATTCTAACTAGTTTAACATCTGCTACTATTTTGGTTGTACCTGCCTTGCCTAATACATTCACAGTACAATTTGCCTTACCCCCAGAAAAGGAAAGTTTTAATGAAATATCATCTGTGTTGATCCAATAAGGTGTTATTTGATTAGAATTACCTTCCTCCATGATTGGAATTTGTTTCTCAAATGTAAAAGCACTAATCATTAAAGCCCATGTTAATAAAGCTATAATTATTAGTGCCTTCCACTTTTTGTTTTTCATAATTACCTCATCCTTTCACATAATATTAGGTATTATTTTACCTTCTACTATATAAACGATTGAGATTATGATTTTACTACAAAATATTTAATTTTTTTAATATTTTCTGCTATTTTAATAATTTCATCCACATTTAGTTCTGATATCAATTTGAAAGTATAGCCATTGTTATCCCATAGAAGATAATTTCTTTCTCCTTCTACTCTAGCCTCAAATAAATATGCCTCAAAACCATTTAAGTCTATGGATTTATAATCAGAATTTTCATTATCTAGATTGATGCTATAATCATCTGTTGTGGGAGAATATTCAAATATAATCTTATTTCCTATAGAATCTGTGTATTCAATAATAGTTATCCCATCAAAGGAGAATTTTTCTTTTTCAATAAAGTCCTCTGGAATATAGCTTAATTTATAATGTATTATTTCAACTTCATTTTTATCTGATTGGAATTCAAATCTGGTATATTTTTCAAACCACTCTATAATCACATTTTGTATAGTTGCACGAACAGGCTGAGATAGCATTAAAGTCCCAAACATTATCCCAGCTATTATTAGAATAGCCGCCACAGATTTTTTTAAATAAAGAATAGTCTTTTTTATTACTTTTTCTCTATTGTATTTAGCTATGATTTTATCCATCTTATTTAAAAAATCATCCGAAAAGGTTAATTTGGCAGATAACTCCCTTTCAGAAGGAATTTGGGTTAAACAATCTTTGCTATAGTCTTTTAAAGCTTGTGTCAATATTGAGTCAAATATTATATCGTCAACTTGAGTATTTATCATATTCAACACTTCCCTCTATCATCTTTATAATCATTTTTCTAGCTCGAAATGTCCTTACATTAACATTCTTTGGAGTTATATCAAGTATATCAGCTATTTCCTTATCACCATATCCTTGGATATATTTTAATTCAAGTACAGCCCTATACTTTTCATCTAGTTGCCCTATGTATTCCACTAGTTTTCTATACCCATCTTGGCTTATTATTTCATCTACAGGTATAGGAGTATCATCTTCAAGTGAATATTCGATGTCCTTTAACGGAATATTTTCTACTCTTTTAATTTTTCTTAAAACATCTTTTGATTTATTTCTTACTATAGTAACGAAAAAGCTCTTTGTTTTACTACAAAAAATATCATCAATATCATCTATCTTTTCAATTATTTTTAAAAATGTTTCATGAACTATGTCTTCCGCCAGCTGATGGTCTTTAACTATACTCTTTGCAACATACAATAATGTATATCTATACTCTAAATAAATTTGTTCAAATTTATTTTTTCCTTCCTCTGTATCTATCAAGTTAAGATAGGTCAGCATACCATCCACCTCCATATACCCCTACTATAAAACAATCCCTTATATATTCTCAATTTGCCAATCTATTGGTTCTTTTCCTATACTTTTTAGAAAATTGTTAGTCTTTGAGAAAGGTTTAGAGCCAAAGAAGCCCCTAAATGCGGATAATGGGCTTGGATGAACAGATTTAATGATATAATGCCATTTATTTGTTATAAGTTTCTCTTTGCTTATGGCATTATTCCCCCAAAGAATAAAGACAACAGGATCAGTTCTATCATTTAATAATGAGATAATTCTATCTGTAAACATTTCCCATCCTATACCCCTATGGGAATTTGCTTCACCTGCTCTTACGGTAAGAGATGCATTTAGGAGTAATACTCCTTCTCTCGCCCACTTTTCTAAATATCCGTTGTTTGGGATGTAGCATCCTAAATCATCATGAAGTTCCTTATACATATTGACTAATGATGGAGGTATTCTTACACCTGGCTTAACGGAAAAGCTTAGACCATGGGCTTGATTTGGTCCATGATATGGGTCTTGACCAAGGATTACAGCCTTAACATCCTTATAATCCGTGTAATGTAGTGCATTAAATATATCATACATATTTGGATATATAGTTCTAGTTCTATATTCCTGAATCAAAAATCCTCTTAGATTTTTATAATAATCCTTCTCCAATTCCTCGTTTAATAATTCTCCCCAACCATTTTTGAAAATTTCAGCCATTTTTCCACCTTCTTAATTTATTTCTACTAAATGCTTCCAGTATTTCATAGGCATATGGTTCTTTTTTAATCTTAGGTTTTTCCTGCTTTCAATAGAGATATGCTTATAATATGCCTTCCACAAATCCTGATATTCCTCTTCATCTTCTCTTATGACAATATCATCTTCTAATATGAAATCTTTGATTATCCATTCATCCTTATTATAGAATACTCCTATGTTCCTTTTCAAGTCATGGATTATCCAGTTTTCGTTACTTATCCTGCTTGCGAAGTGCGGTGCCAATAATCCAATTATATTGTGTTCAGGTTCAAATGCAGCATATAATATTCCGCCCTCCAGCATCTTAAATCTCAATAGTCCTAACAATCTATGTTGCTCCATTGAAACCTTGTAATTTATCTTATCCATAGCCAGCACAGCCTCATTTGCTAAATTGTTGTCAACATTTGCTCCCATCTTATATCCTATGCGTAGATAGTTTAGGACAGCTATTCCGCTTTTGGGCAATTCTGATAGATAGGCATAAAACACTCTTTTTAATGCTTCTTCGGATATCTTTTCTTCAATTGATTTATATACTTTTGATGCCTTTTCCGTATTCGTTTCTATATAATATCTTTGAATAAGAAAGTTTTCTTCTTCCTTTTCCTTTGGGATAATATCATCTGGATTTTCTCGCCGATAGTAGGCTTCGTAAATGGAAGTCAATAGACCTTCAAATGTACCGTCGTAGATATAGTGAATCAATAGTAACACCTTCTTTCAATTAGCAATGCACCATTCATAGTTCACAATTATCTTGGTCTATCTTTTAGGTCTTAAAAGAGGAGTTCCCTCCACGCTGGTCGGGATGACAGCTTTGCTGTTAAATTGTGAATTGATTAATATACCTTATCAAACATAGAAAGTTGCATCACTCTATCTGTCACTGCTTCTTTATCTATAATTTTACTCCTTATAATCTCTTCATTCATACTTTTTATGCCATAATGTTTACCCTTGCAGGTTATAAAATATTGGGCTCTTTTTAATACTATCCCCAATTTCTTCAAATCATCAAAATCAATGGAAGTAAATCTTCGCGATTGTACTATTTTCAAGGCTGATTTAACGCCTATTCCAGGTACTCTAAGTAGCATATTATAATCTGCCTTATTGATTTCAATTGGAAATAGATGAATGTTTCGTAGTGCCCAATCACATTTTGGATCTAGCATCAAATCAAAGTTTGGCTTATTCTCATCTAGCAATTCCCCTGCTTCAAATCCATAAAATCGCAAAAGCCAATCTGCTTGATACAATCTATTTTCTCTAACCAATGGGGGAGATTTTATTGCTGGAAGATTAGGATTACTGGATACTGGAACAAAAGCTGAATAATATACCCTTTTTAAATTAAAACCTTTATACAACCCTTCGGACAATCTAAGTATTTTTAAATCAGCATCAGGGGTTGCCCCTACTATTAATTGTGTAGTTTGTCCAGCTGGAACAAACTTGGGACTAAATCGGAACTTTTTTCTCTCTTCAGTAGATTTAATTATGGAGTTTTTGATTTGCTCCATGGGTTTTAATATGTTTTCCTTATTTTTCTGTGGTGCTAATATTTTTAATCCTTCTTCTGTGGGTAATTCTATATTTACGCTCATTCTATCCACAAGAATGCCTACTTTTTCAACAATATCCCTATCTGCACCTGGTATCGCTTTAACATGTATATATCCATTGAAGATCTCTTCGTCTCTTAATTTCTGTACTACCTTGTATATCATCTCCATTGTATAATTTGGAGATTTATATACTGCTGAGCTTAAAAACAGCCCTTCTATATAATTTCTTTTATAAAAATTTATTGTAATATCAACTATTTCTTCGGGAGTAAATACAGCCCTTGGCAAATCATTAGACAATCTATTTACGCAATATGCACAATCATAGACACAATAATTGGACATAAGAATTTTGAGCAAGGAAATGCATCTGCCATCATCTGTCCAGCTATGGCAAATACCTGCTGGACTTGCATCTCCTAGGCCACCCTTTTTATTTTTTCTATTGCTCCCGCTCGATGAACAGGATACATCATATTTGGCTGCATCAGCTAATATCTTTAATTTTTCTAAAACGTCCATAAAAAACACCCCAAGAAAATATTCTTGAGGTTATTATATCACTATTTAGTTATTTTATCAAACATATGTTCAAGACAATTCACAATTCACAGTTCACAATGCACAATTATTCGGGTCATTCTCTAGGGTCTTAAAAGAGGAGATCCTTCAGGGGTAAAGCTTATACTGATATCTCAGGATGACAATTGCAGAAATTATACTGCAAAAGATGGGATTCTTTCTTCGTCAGAATGACAGCTACGCTGTTAATTCTAGTATTTATTATACTGGAAAGGAGGAGATTCCTCGACTACCGCAGTTTCATTCATCAAATTTGTTTGCTCCTAAAGTCGCACAAATTTGGAATTCATTGCGAATGACCTACCATCAATTTACTTAGTAAATTGGGTTAGGGCATCTTCAGTATGACAAAAGCATTGCCTTTGGGTCTTTTCATTGTCAATTGTCAATTGTCAATTTTCAATTGTCTAAACTTCTCTTCTCCAATTTCTTGGTGCTAAAAGTGCTATTATCGTAAATAGTTCAAGTCTGCCCAATAGCATTAAAAATGTAAACAATACCTTTGTAATTTGGTGGTATTCAACAAAATTTCTAGTAGGTCCTGCAAATCCCAATGCTGGACCGATGTTGCCCAATGTTGCAGCGACAGAGCTTGCGGCACTTTCCAAATCTATACCTTCCAAGGATACCAACAAAGTAGAGATTACAAAAATTAATAAATATAAGGCTACAAAACTATTGATACCGGCGATTGTCTCATTTGCCATTACTTTATCATTAATCTTTATAGGCATTACTGCTCTAGGGTGGAATATTTTACCTACTTCTCTTCTAATAAGTTTCAGCATCACCAATATTCTAATGACCTTCATACCTCCAGCGGTTGAACCTGCACATGCCCCAATAAACATTAATAGCAGTAAAATACCCTTGCTAAAAGTAGGCCATAGGTCAAAATCAACTGTTGAGTATCCAGTAGTAGTCATTATGGAACCAACTTGGAAGAAGGAGTCTCTTAAGGCAATGCCAAAATGATTATAGGTGGTTGCAATTAAGTTAAAAGTAATTGCCAATACTGATAATATTATAATTATAAAATAAAGCCTCAGTTCTTCATCTTTTAAAAATTCCTTAACTCTTCCTTTAAACAATGCATAATAAAGAGAAAAGTTTACTCCCGAAAAAACCATGAAAAACCCAATTACTAAATGTATATAGGTACTGTTGTAGGCACCCACACTGGCATTTTTTGTAGCAAATCCACCTGTTCCAACAGTCCCAAAGGTATAAACAAGTGATTCAAAAAAGGACATACCACCAAATAATAGTAATATAACTTCAATAACAGTAATTGCAAAATAAGTAGTATATAATATCTTGGCTGTATCTCTAACTCTTGGAGCTATTTTCCCTGCCACAGGTCCAGGGCTTTCGGCTTTAAATATTTGAAATCCACCAATTCCTAAAGCAGGGAGTAGCGCTAAAGTAAATACCAAAATACCCATGCCGCCAATCCAGTGGGTAAGTGACCTCCAGAATAGCGTACCCATGGGAAGTACTTCTACATCTGCTAAAATAGTAGCACCAGTAGTTGTAAATCCTGAGACAATTTCAAACAATGCATCTATATAAGTTCTAGTACTTCCTGGCAAATAAAGAGGTAATGCACCTAATAAAGAGGCAATTAGCCATCCTAAAGATACTATTGCCAGCCCATCATGTGCACTTATACTCTTATTATTAATTTTTCTTTTAGCTAATACAATCCCTATTATGAATGTTAAAAGAATAGTAAGCAAAAATGCATTCTTATCTGCTCCATTTGTAAATACTGCAATTACATAGGAAGGTATCATTAAAATAGATTCAACTATTAGGATGAATCCTAGGACCTTTAGTACGATTCCATAGTTCACTTAAAATTCCTCCCTTATGCTCCTTAAAAAACATCTTAAGACTAGGCAAATCCTCTGTTAGACAGAATACTACAATTCTATCATTGCCTTTTATAACTGAATTTCCCTTTGGTATAATAACCTTACCTTCTCTAACAATGGCTCCAATAATTATTCCCCTTGGTAAATTCAATTCACGAAGTGGCTTATTTATAATAGGTAAATCCTTATCAATTATTATTTCTGTAACTTCACCGTCTCCACCTAATAATAGGGATACAGATACTACCTTGCCCCCTCTAATAAATTTCAAAATATTACTTGCAGTAATATAAACAGGGTTAACAGCAGCATCTATATTTAATCTATCGATTATCTTAGTATAATTTGGTCTACTGATTTTTGCTATAGTCTTTCCTACCCCAGATTGCTTTGCCATAAGCGCCATTAGTAAGTTCTCTTCATCAAATCCTGTAGCCCCTATAAATGCATCCATAGAACTAATATGTTCCTCTTCTAATAAATGGAGATCTGTTCCATCACCATGAATAATTAACACATTATTAAGCTTTTCTGTAAGCTCCTGACATATTTCTTTGTCCTGCTCTATAAGCGTAACTTCTATTTTTGACTTTGATAAGCTATTAGCAAGATAATAGCCAATATTTCCTCCACCTAAAATCATTACCTTTTGGACTTTTCTTTTTGAATAGTCATCTGTAAAGAGTTTGCTTATCCTTTCGATTTCCTCGCTTTTACCTATTATATGGATTATATCTCCTTCTAATATTTCAGTAGAGCCATTGGGTATGATGATTACACCATTTCTTGATATTGCTGTTATTAATAATTCTTCAAAACCCTTTAGATCCATAACTTTTTTCCCTACGAAGGCTTCATTATTGTGGATATTAAAATCTACCATTTGAACCTTTCCACTGGCAAAATCACCAGAGTAAAAACCATAGGACTTTAACAAATACTTTTCTATTGAATTAGCAGTAGCTAAATCTGGATTTATAGTGTGGTCTATTCCCATTTCAGCCTTTATGAAATCCAATTGGGCCATATATTCAGGATTTCTTATTCTTGCTATAGTTTGTTTGCATCCTAATTTCTTAGCCAAGGTACAAATAACAGTGTTGGCTTCATCGCTGTCTGTTGAAGCTACTAGCAAATCATAGTCTGATATATTTATTTCTTTTAATACTCTTATATCGATGCCATTTGCTGTCACAGTCAGAACATCTAAATGCTCATTAAGTCTGTCCAAGACTTTTCCATTTGTATCTATAACAGTTACATCTATATTCTCAAAAACCATGGACTCAGCTAGTTTTATTCCCAGCTTTCCCGCACCTACAATTATTACTTTCATTTAAATTTTTCACCTCTAGGATTAATATAGCAAAATTATAGAATAATACAACAATAAAAAATAGCAATAATTTATAAAACATTGCTATTTTTTCATCAAATTCACTATTTACAGTGCACATTTCAAAATTTATAATTCACAGTTCACAATCAAATTCAAAAGAGGAGATGCTTCGATAGACAAAATTATACTACCCGTCTCAGCATGACAAACTGCAGTGATTTGTGGTCCTTTACCTCTTACTTCTTACCTTTTACCTATTACCTGTTTTTTACTATAATGTTTGGTAAAGTATAATAATCCTTTATTCCTGATATAATATTGGTTTTACCTATTCTAGTATATACTCCTGCAAATTTTTCCTTATACATATATAATCCTAAAATACTTTTAAATTCTTGAACTTCGGGTTTTCCATCTTTAAATACTACAAATTCCCTAGTAAATGGGTCAAAGAACTCTTGATAAAGATAATCCTTATCCCATGATTCCTCTAACTTTTTCTTCCACTTATCAAAGGTCAAATCCCTACCTGTAAAGACACCCTGTGATGCATTCAAGTCTAAAGGCTTCATTATATATTTATCTTTATTGTTCAAAACTAGATCAAAAACAGCCTTATCGCCTTTAAACAATCCAGTTATAGGTATATGTTTTTTGACAAATTCTCTTTCTTCTTCGGATAACAATTCTAATGTATCCTCATCATGCAAAATCTTGAAAAATATTTTATTGTGAATTACCTGAGACTTAATTGAGCCAATACAACAAAATGCTCTGTTTTTATAAGCTTCTATAAAATCAGGTATCTCATCAGCCTTTTCAATCAATTCAAATGTTACAATTCTTCTATATACCAAATCGATTTTATATTTCTCGTGATATAGTTTCCCATCTTTATATTTCAAATCCCTTGGGTCTGCGATTATGCAATTGTATCCTCTTTTTACATAAGCCTTATGAAATTCTTGGAATTCTTTAGTAGTTCCACTTTCCTTAAAATCAACTATTGCAACATTGGGTTTTAAATTATTTGGGTCATATTTTTTAAATATCTCTATGCTTTTATCAACCCATGTATCAAAAAGCTCAAAATAATCCAATTTATACTTCTGCCCAAATTCTTTTAAGCTTTCAGTCTCTAATAATATTTTCCCAATTGTATTGTCTTCATTCATAGCAGATGAGCCATCAGTATTCAATTCACAAAACTTAAAATTATCATAATCTTTATAGAAAATATCAAATCTACCAATAGGTACATTGATATCATAGCCGTTATTTATCTGTATCAAATCTTCAATAAGCTTTGGAAAAGCAAATTTCTTTCTAAATTCTGCATCCTTTACATATCTATCTGTAATCTTATTTGCTATAGATATGACCATATCACCAATTTTATTAAAATCATCAATATTATCCTGTGTAATAAACATTGGATGATATAAAAAAGGTATAGGCTTCCCCTTATATTTTGCATTTGAATTATTAACCTTATCAACTGTCAATAAATAATCATCATAATATCTTTCATAATTTTCTAATACTAATTCTATATATTCTTTATTAATTTCTATTTCATTCACCAAATCACCCCGTTTTACTTTTTCAATACACACCAATTCAAAGCCTTATCTATACCATATTCAATCTTTTGTTTGGTAATTTCATAAGGATTTGTACCTTCCGCAATCATTCCTTCCAAAGGATATATATATTTTACCTCGTCTTCACTTAGACCTGTTTTAGCCAAGTCAACTAGAAATTTTCCTATCTCCAAGATTGTTTTATCCTTATAGTGTGCATTAAGCCCCAATTCAAACATTTCTTCTTTCGTTCTGTTAACATCATCAATGGTTATATCTTTAATATAATCATAGACTTTATCTAGGTTCTCATCATCATATAGTATTCCTTTCCAAAATGCCAATACTGAAAAGTTCAATGGATATGGTACAGCATCCATCATCCTAATTTCAATATATTGCTTAGTTCTTACATCTGGAAAGAACATTGTAAGTAGATGTTCCAACTCTTCCTTCTCATAATCCTCTGAATCGAATATTTCCTTAACTAGCTTTTCATTTGTAAATTCTAACTTACCTCCCTTTATAACAAATATTGGAGGTCTATTGATAATATATTCTGCATAGGATTCATAGCTAAAATTATCATCCAAAGCTCCGTCAACTACTCCAGACCTATGGGTATCACAATTTTTCCATATAAATGCCCTTAAATTATGCTTATCATATTTTTCCCCTTCAAAAAATACTGCATTTTCAAATAATGAATACATAATAGGTGATAAGGCATTGGTGACTCTAAATTTCTTTTTATAATCCTCCCTATCCTTATAATCCATAGATACTTGTAAAGCTGCAGTACCCTTCATCATATTGTGTGCGTGACTTCCTCTTTTTTTGAAATACTCAAACATGAAGTCATATCTTTTTTTAGGTAGAAGTTTTATTTCGTTTATTTTCGTTACTGGATGGTAGCCAACTGTAATTAGAGCTTGGTTTTTGCTATCTAATATAGGAATTACTTCATCTAAAAACTCCAAGTATCCTTTTTCAATATCACTTATCTTTTTCTCTGCACTCAAGCTTAGCTCTAACTGACTACCTGGTTCTAATGTAACAGTCTTATTTTCTTTTCTTAATTCTAATATATATTCACCTTCATATATTCCTTGCCACCCTTTTTTCTCTAAATCCTTTAAAGTTTCAGCTACTCCATTTTCGCCGTAGTAGGATATGGTTCTAAATGTATTTTTATCTATTACAAAATGTTCAAATTCAATCCCTATTTTAAAATCATCTACATTTTTCTCGCCACTCTTTATATATTTTGCTATTTCTTCAACCTGTCTATTATAGTCCATTAAATCATCTCCCAAACTTTATCAATAATAAAATATGCATACTCATACATACTTCATTTTACAAACCAGATTTAATTCACAATTCACAATTCACAGTTCACAATTCTTTTATAAGGTCAATCCTTCGGGTCTTAGGACCTTAGTTCACTGCTTCCATAATTGTGATTTGTGCATTGTGCATTGTGCATTGTGAATTGACTTAGTATTCAATATCAATAACTAAATTGCATTTTATTCCGCTACATCTTTCTTCGATATGTTGTTCCATTTCTTTCTTTAGCTTATCTATGGTATCGTGTTTATTCAATTTATTTCCATCAACAACCAAATGGAATTCAATTATATTCCCATCCTCCAACATTTGGAAATCGTGCATTGATTTAATCTTAGGATTTTCTTTTATAATATGTTTAATTTGTTGTCTTAATTCAAATCTTTCTTCGGATTCTGGATATAAAGGATCCATATGAATTACCAAGTGTAGATTATATTCCTCTCCAATCTTTCTTTCCGCCATATCTATTATATCATGAATTGTAACTATATCGATGTTCGAAGGAAATTCCACATCAATGGTAGCCATTGTTCTTCCATGTCCATATGTATGAATCATCAAATCATGTGCACCCGTTATATTATCATAGGCTAAAATATCACGGTAAATTGAATTAGTAAGCTCCTTTGGTGGTGCCTCTCCTATTAATGGACTAACTGTTTCTTTCACCAAATTATATCCCGAATATATAATCAAAAATGCAACAATCATCCCTACAAATCCATCAATAGGAAGAGTGGTAAATCTACCTACAAATATTGACAACACAACAACAGAAGTAGTAAACACATCTCCTAGTGCATCTGTAGCAGTGGCTTTTAAGCTAGATGAATCAATTTTTTCACCTAGTACCTTGTTAAAGTTACTTAACCATATTTTTAAAGTAATTGAGAGTATTAAAATAATAAAAGATATTAGTTCAAATTTTACAACCTTTGGGTTTACAATTCTATCGTAAGACGATTTTATAAATTGAAAACCTACCAATATTACCATAAAAGAAACTATTAAAGCTGATATATATTCTAATCTCCCATGTCCATGGGGGTGCTCCCTATCAGGAGGCATATTGGAAAGCTTGAAACCAACCAGTGTAATAATAGAAGAAGCTGAGTCAGAAAGATTATTAACACCATCTGCAATGACACTGATCGACGAAATCAATAAACCAATAATCAATTTAGTTGCAGACAATAACACATTAATTACTAATCCAACGTAACTTGCTAAGTATCCTATTTTAAGTCTATTATCATTATCATTATAATCGTCATTACCCTTTGTTGCAATTTTCAGAAGAAACTCTGTCAACTTTATTCCCCCAATTTATCGTTAGTATTATTCATAACATAAGCTTATCTTTTAATATTACCCAATTATAATATAAAAAAACAACCCCCATCTTTCGATGAGGGTAAATTATTATTATGCATTAGCTGTTTCTCCCATAAACATTGCTATATCATCTTCAACATTTGATATAGTTCCAATTCCAAATGTTTCAACTAATACTTTAGCTACATTTGGTGAAAGGAATGCTGGTAATGTTGGTCCTAAGTGAATGTTCTTTACACCTAGATGTAATAAAGCTAACAATACTATTACAGCTTTTTGCTCATACCATGCAATATTGTATGCTATTGGTAATTCATTTATATCATTTAATTCAAATATTTCTTTCAATTTCATTGCAATAACCGCTAATGAGTAGGAGTCATTACATTGACCTGCATCTAGAACTCTTGGAATTCCACCAATATCTCCTAAGTTTAATTTATTGTATTTATATTTTGCACAACCTGCTGTTAATATTACTGTATCCTTTGGCAATGCAGCTGCAAAATCTGTGTAGTAGTTTCTACTCTTCATTCTACCATCACAGCCTGCCATTACAAAGAATTTCTTAATTGCACCTGTTTTAACTGCCTCGACTATCTTGTTAGCCAATGCAAATACTTGAGCGTGAGCAAATCCGCCTACAATTTTACCTGTTTCGATTTCTGTTGGTGCTGGCAATCTCTTAGCATGTTCTATTAGTTCCGAGAAATCCTTAGGTTGACCATTTACTCTATCTGGAATATGTTTAAATCCTGGATATCCAGAGCTTCCTGTTGTATATACTCTATCAGCATATGATGCTGCTGGAGGTACTATACAGTTTGTTGTAAATAGGATAACTCCGTTGAATTTCTCAAATTCTTCTTTTTGTTGCCACCATGCATTACCATAGTTTCCTACAAAGTGGTCATACTTCTTAAATGCTGGATAATAATTAGCTGGTAACATTTCACCATGAGTATAAATATCTACTCCAGTTCCTGCTGTTTGCTCTAGCAACTCTTCAAAGTCCTTTAAATCATGACCTGATACTAGAATCGCAGGATTGTTTCTAACCCCAATATTTACCTCTGTGATTTCAGGATTACCATAGGTTGATGTATTTGCTTTATCTAATAAAGCCATTGTAGTTACACCATATTTTCCTGTTTCTAATGTTAATGCTACTAAATCATCTGCTGTTAGACTATCGTCCATTGTAGCCGCTAAAGCTTTTCTTATAAATTTAGAAATTCCTGGATCACTATATCCTAAGTTATCTGCGTGCTCAGCATATGCAGCCATACCTTTTAATCCATATATAATTAACTCTCTTAGGGATCTTACATCTTCATTTTCAGTTGCTAATACTCCAACTTCATTACTACTTGATTTAAATACTATTTCATCGTTAGAATTTACCATGAATGTTGCTTGATCTTTTAAATCTGATAAGTCTACACCTTTTTCTCTTAAAGTAGCTTTTAATTCTTCCCTTAATTTTAACGCTTCTTTGATTTGTGCAAAGAATCTATCTTTGTCAAAGTTAGCATTTGTAATAGTCATAAATAAGCTATCGATTATAAATCTATCTAATCCTTCCATTTTGTAGCCTATTTTATCTGCCTTAACTCCTACTTCAGAAATACCTTTTAATGCATATATCATTAAATCTTGTAAATTTGCTACTTCGCTTGTCTTACCACAAACTCCTACTTTTGTGCAGCCCTTACCACCTGCTGCTTCTTGACATTGAAAACAGAACATACTCATTAATCTACTTCCTCCTATTTATCTCGTTTGTCGTTTAATCACAAGTTAGATTATATAAGATAAAAATAAAAAGTTCGGTAACAAATGTTACCGAATGAAAAAAAAGATTAACAATTCATAATGCACAGATTACAATTGGAAAGATAACTAAGAACTGAGAGCGAAGAACTAAGGACTTCATTACCAACCCAAAGAAATGATTATTTTATATTAATATTTTTATATTTTTGTTGTATTAGTTTATTTGATATTTCAACAGCCTCACTTCTTGATTTACATGGAGCAGATATTAACCAACCATCTTTATAACTAAATCGTGAACCACCATCTTGTGTTGGAGTAGAAAGCATTATCGTAATTTCCTCCATCTTATCGCTTATGAAAAAATTACCATTGATGCTATTACTTTTCAAACTACTTAAATTGTCCTCATTAAAGGGATAAATATTGTTTCCTGATACAAAACTGCATACTTCTCCATCTATAGTGATATCCCCTTCAAATATATAATATTTAGAGCCATACTCTTTTTCATATACACCATTAATAGTTATTTTAACTGGAGATCCAGTATTAATATTATTTGCTTGATACCTAATTCCATCAAATGTATAGTTTATTTCATGTCCTATATTGTAAGTCTGATTATAATTATAAACATATATAACCATAAAGATAATTAAAACTGTAATCACAATAATTGTTTTAATGCTTTTCTTAGTTAATGGATTTGTATTAATAGCCATATCTGCAAACCTCCAATTAAATAGACCTAATTTAAATATACCATATGACCTTACAAATGTAAGGTCATATGGTATTATTTATTAGTATATTGATCCGAAATATGTTGTCTCGTTACACCAATATCCTAATATTTCCTCCTTATAAGTCATATCTCTATAGCGATAAGCTAAAACATCTAAATCATAATAATTATCCAAAGCAAAACTTTCACTTGGACCAAATCCTACATCCTCTTCACCACCAATATTTAGCATATGTTCAAATCGATATCTACTACGTTCAGATATAGCACGTACATTGTATCCATCCCCGTCACCCATATCTACTTATCTATGCTTCAACTTCCTCTAAATCCTCACTGTGTATCTCAATTAAATCATTTGGTGCACCTATTAAAATATCATTTTTCTTTAACGAAAGAGTATGTCCCATTATTAACAATGCAACAGATATAATCACCAATAGTCTTTTCATAATATGACACCAGCCCCTTGACGAGATGGACATAAGCAATTATACGTACAAATTGATTAAACAGCTTAGCCTTTTGGTCGAATCAGTTATTTTAAAAATCAACTACCAAAATTATACTGACTCACTAAATAAACTTATTAATGCGATGAAAGTAACCACCCCTCTATTTGAATTAGATAAATACAATGAATTCGTTTATAGTAGTTTTGAAGTAAGATTATTAATGAATATTGCTCTATTGTTAAATATATTAGAATCAACGGATAGATGCCTTGAAATACTTCTTTTCTGTCTAAATTCATTAAGTCCAGAAGAAATAGACTTCAAACTTAGAATTTATTATAACTTAGCATATACATATCATAGAATGGACTTGCATAATAAGGCCCTATATTATGCTAATGAAGGGATAAGAACTTGCATAGAAAACAACACTTTAAGTTTTCTGGCACTTCTTTACTCTCGTAAGGGTATAGCTGAATATTTCCTAAAAGATGATAACTTTAAGTCATCACTACGAAATGCTATCAACATATATGATATCACAGACCAAAGTAATTTAAAGGATATGCTGATGACGAACTTTTGTGAAAAATATAATATAGAAATAGATTAAATATATTAATTTAAAAATAAAGGACCTCTATTATTGAGATCCAAGTTTTTTAAGATATTCATTAATAGAGGTTCTTTCGATTAAATTAAACCTTTGACAAAATCGAATATAGTGCCGAAGGTCAAAACAACAAACCATATTACATAGTTTAAAATAACCCTACTTTCTTTTTCATTTCTTGAAGGCTTAAATCTAAAATAGATTAAAATAAGGAATACTAAGGGTAATATCGCAAGGATTATCCTAAAGACTTGAATAAGTGGCTTTATATTTTCAATGGTAATCTGGTTCCAATGCAATTAACTACCTTAAAATTATAAGCATCCTTATAGTGTATCAATTTAGTTCGTTAAATTCAATATATTTGGACAAACGACACTCTAATGGGAATGAACGACAATTTTTATATTTCAAATGTCGTTCATTCCTCTAAAAGTGTCGTTCATTCCTCTAAGATGTCATTCATTCCCCTAAAAGTGTCGTTCATTCCTCTAAGATGTCGTTCATTCCTCTAAAAGTGTCGTTCATTCCATTTGTGTTGACTTTTTTGATATTTGTGGTACTATTAATAATTTTTTAAGAGAAAAAACAATAATGGTCCCCTTTTTTTATCCAAATATGGTAAAATTGTTGTCAAGCAAACGTTTAAGTATGTACTTTATTATTTTATACTTTATCTATTTAACATTTTAGACAAAGGAGTTGAGTTAAGGATTTGAATACTAAAGATAACTCAAAGATTTGTATAATGATAGTACCTCACACAAAAAAGGTTAAAAAATTAGTAATACCTAGTTGGATGCCCAAAGTCTCATTATCTCTATTCTCTGCTTTCATTATAATCTTATTGCTTTATATTGGCAGAAATACTACATATCAACTAAATTTAAAAAAGGAAGCTAATAATAAATCCTCTATAATCAATGATTTAGAAGAAGAAAATAGAAAAAAGGATATGGAATTGGCTAATCTTAAATCACAAAATAAACAATTACAAGATAAGGCAATACAGGTTGAAAATAAGCTGATGGAAATTGATGAATTGCAAAAGGTTTTGGAGGAAATGGCTGGAATCAAGAGTCCTTCTAAAGGTGGAGGTGCAAGCCCGGATATATCTCTTGAGGGTTTAGATTCTGAGATGGAAATGGATATATTGGCAGAAGTTTTAGATGATAAGAAATTGGAGCTAGAGGTTTTTATCGAGGATTTAGAGGCTAAATTTGCTTATCTAGAATCTATTCCTAATCTAATGCCTACATCAGGAAGACTTACTTCGAAATTTGGCAATAGGAAAAATCCCTATGGCAGGGGAATTCAATTCCATCAAGGCATTGATCTTGCAAACTCAGCAGGAACTAAGATTGTAGCTTCTGCTAAGGGAACTGTAATATTCTCAGGTCGAAAAAGCTCATATGGTAAAACCATCATCATTGATCATGGCAATGGATACAAAACTTTATATGCTCACGGCAGCAATTTACTAGTTGATGTTGGAGATAAAGTTGATAAAGGTCAATTAATTGCTAAAATGGGTAGGACTGGAAGATCAACGGGAAGTCATCTACATTTTGAAATTCATAAAAACAATAATCCTATAAATCCATTGAGTATTATCAAAAATTAGAGTTTAAGGAGAATGATAAAAATGTTTAGAAAAAAAGAAGATATTGCTGAAGACTTAGATTCTTTAATTGGCGAAAATATTAAAATCATTGGGAAAATAGAGGGTAAGGGGAATCTTCGAATTGATGGTTTTGTTGAAGGTGACATAGATTATGATGGAAATATTGTTGTCGGCGAAAGTGGAAAAGTCTATGGAAACATAAAAGCCAGTGATATATCCTTAGCAGGAACTATACATGGAAATGTTGACTCAAAAACAAAATTAGTTATTCTTTCTACTGGGACACTAATAGGAGACATTCAAGTTGCTAGTTTTATAGTTCAAGAAGATGCTAAATTTGATGGTAGTTGTAAAATGCTAAGCAATAATATTGCAGAATTATCTTAACCTAATTCAAGTTGAGGTAAAGATAAAATAAACCTCTATAAATGAATACCGGCAATTTTGTTTGGTGACATTATAGAGGTTTATTTTATTATATTTTTATTATTTACTATCAAAATTAGAGATCCCTCCACGTCGGTCGGGATGACAAAAACAGTTATTAACTGTTAGCTGTTACCTATCTTTAGTAATCCTTTCCTGCTGCTTTTATTCTTTCAGGATAATTTACTGAGCAAGGTGTAACCCCATAAACCATTCCACAATGTGGACATTTTGTCTCTAAATGTGTCATTTCAAATTCATTGTCACAATCTATACATTTAATAATTACTCCTGGTGGCATTGGTTTAGTATTAAAACCCATCATTCTTATTTTATCTACTACTTCTTTACCACTTCCAAAGCTTCCTGTACAACCATCGTGCATTTAAAATTCCTCCTCTATTTCAATTAAGAATTAAAAATTAAGAATTAAGAATTTTATTTGTTTATCTTATTCCTTTATTTTTAATTTTTATCTTTTAATTTTTAATTAGCTTAATTCTTCTCCAGCTCTCAAACTACTTCTTACTCCTTGGATAAATACATCCATTTTTTCCAGTTCCACTAAAAGTTCTTTTTCTTCCTCACTTGTTTCTATAATCTTTGAGATTCCACCATTTTTGATTACTATCCTTTTATCAGCCATTAGGGCTAACAACGGGTCATGAGTTGCAATTAAAACTATTTTCTCCTCACTTACTAAAAGTTTCAATGCCTTCTTTCTATCTATCCCTGCGTTTTCAATTTCATCTATTAACACTATAGGTGATGAGCTTAAAATTGCCGTATCAGCTATCATTAATGCCCTTGATTGACCTCCACTTAGGGATGTTACTGGGGTCTTTAAATCAAATTTTTCCCCAGCAAGGTTATTTGCAGCTTCAATTATTCTTGATACTGTGCCTTCTATATCTTCAACTAATCTACTTTGAGCGTGAAGCTCTAAAAACTCTTTAACTGTTAAGTCCATTACAAAATTCATATTTTGAGAAAGCTGTGCTACAAGTTTATTGTTTGATGAAAATCTCCACTTCTTGTCAGGCAGCTCTCCATTTATCAAAATAGTTCTGCCAGTAGGAGTATCCCTTTGGGCTGTCCACTCTATGTCAGCAAGTAGCCTACTTTTACCAGAGCCTGTAGGTCCAACTATTGAAATAATTTCAGATTTAATTATTGTAAAATCTTTAAATCCTTCAGGATTTTTGGATTTGTCGTACCCTGCAATTATTGTCAATGAATTTACTCCTGTCTCTTCTTTAATGCCTAGGAATAATTTCATTTGATTAATATACTCAAATAAATCTTCTGCAAGTCTGAATTTATCAATAGCTAAATTTTCAATATCCTCTTCAGAAAAATGATTTAGGTACTCTTCAAAGGTTTTATCCTCGTAACCAGTGATATCTAATTTATTAGATTCAAAATAATTTATAACAAAAGGATATTTATCAATTAGTTCTTTTATTTTTAGATTATTCATAGTCATCACCTAAATCCATCTTTCTTACATTACCCATTTGATAGGCTTCACCTATTCTTGTTTCACCTAAGCAGTATGAACACATAGCAGCTGGCATTGGGAATCTAAGTTCCTTGCCTTGTACGCTATCTATTGCATTTTCTTCATCATAAAGTAATGTGCTTAATTCATATGCTCCTTGTCCTGTAAGTCCATTGATATGCATCGTAAATGCCCTTGGATTTACCGAACTTACCTTGGATGCAAATACTTCTCTTTCAGCTTGAGATACTATATCTCCTTTAGTGATTACAACTATATCAGCTGATTTTAGCATTGGCCCAATTTTCTTAGGAGTATTTATACCTGATAAATTGTCTATAACGCATACTCCTTTGATTCCTTTAATATATGGGGAACATCTATTGCAAAGACCCGCAGATTCAGTAATTAGTAAGTCTAATCCTGATTTCACTCCCCATTGTACAACTTCTTCTATATTTGAAGCAAAGAAATGGTCTGGACAAAGTGCCCCTGATAATCCTTTCTTCACAGGAATTCCAGCCTTTTCATAAAGTACATCATCATCTGTATGAAGGCAATCGAATTTAACTACTCCAACAGAAAGATTCCTTTGCTTCAAAGCATCTATTGTTTTTAATATTATACTAGTCTTACCTGATGAAGGTGGACCTGAAAATATTACTAAGTTCATCTACATTTCCTCCTGTTTAGCCTTATGGAACAATTCCATACATTCCTTGATTAAGCTACCTATATCATCATGGTCGTTAATAAAATCCCAACCTAACCACTTAAACTTCTTATCTCCAAGTCCATTATCCACTTCTGGATGGATTGAAGGAAACTTACCATTTTGAGATAGTAGTTCTCCAACTTCCTTTGACATAAAGAAATCTACGAAAGGCTTTGTCCTTTCTTTGCTTTCCTTTTTAGCTAATAAAAATACTGGACTTATAATTGCCCCATCCTCTGGCCATATGGGTTTCAATGGGCTATCTTCTCTTACCATTTGCGTAAACATATAAGGCATAACAGTTACCGTAGGTATGCCCGAGCCTTTTCTTTTTATATTAGACTTCACCATTTCAGCTGGTGACATACTTCTTAATAGAGATTTGCCAAGCTTTCTTATGCCTTCTTCTCCAAAGTCCTTGTATATATTCAATAGTAATGCATTGAATAAATCGAAGTCATTTAAAGGTAGTGATATAGAATTTTCAAATTCTGGTTTTAATAAGTCTGCCCAAGTTTTAGGCATTTCTCTTCCATCAAGTTCATCTGTATTGACTAAGAATACTGCTGGAACCACGCATATCAATGAGTATTGTTTTTTGGGGTCCTTTAAATCTATTTCTTCATTGTCAAAATCCTTATTAAGCCTATCTAATCCTGAAATATCTTCAAATACACCCTTAGCTTTATATTTTCCCATCAATTTTTTATCGAAGAATAAATCAAATCCCGCGGACATAAAAAGGTCAGACAAAGATTCTTCTCCATCTTTCTCTATCTTTTCCCTAATCCAATCTACGCCTATATTTGCTGACTTCAATTCGTAGTCTACAGTGAAATCAAAATTGTCCTTGTTTTCATCCATCCATTTATTAAATCCTTCCAATAATGGAATACGAACAGGACAAGGAAGTACTCCGTCTATCCTAATGTCTCCGCCTTCATGTTTCTTTGGATTTGTTAAGGATTCATCTACGGAAATTCTATTTTGCTCAATTGCCTCAACTAATTTTTGCTCAAATAATTCTAGATTTATTTTCTTTGTTAAACAAGCCATTTCCAATGAAATTGTCTTTCCCATAATCTTTCTCATGGATTCATTTTTTAGCTGCTCGAATCCATTTGCTGCGAAAATATCTATAGTTTCTGGATACTTTTCTGTAATGTCATAGACTTTATCTTTTATGTCAAAATATTTATTCATGTAAAAACACCCCTTATATTCAATTAACAATTGACAGTTCACAATTCACAGTTCACAATTATCTGGGTCTATCTGTAGGGCATAAAAGAGGAGATGCTTCGGTTGTTGGGTTAATCCTGCCCATCTCAGCATGACACCAGCAGAGATAATTCTGTCTTTTTTGTTATTCATTATTCACAATTTCTTCAATTCTCAGTTCACAGTTTACAATTGTTCGGGCTATGCTTTCAGGTCTTTTGACCATAGTTCATATCTTTCATAATTGTGCATTGTGCATTGTGATTTGTGAATTTTTCTTTCATCCTACACTATACACTAAATTATACCTAAAAATCGGTAACATTAGTTACCAAAGGATAAAATATATATTAATCAATATAATAAATGATTAAACATACCCCCATGTGGTATAATATAAATGGAAGGAGTGTATATAATGGATATTAGATATGAGAAAATTACAAACAAGACATTTGATGAGGCTATAAAAAGTATAAAAGAAGAACTTAAGAAAAGAAGCTTTGGAGTATTGTGGGAATTTAATATTAAGGATAAGATGGCTGAACATAATCTAGATTTTGCCAACAATTTTATGGTTTTAGAGGTATGCAATCCCCACAAAGCTTATGAAGTTTTATCAAAACATATTGATGTAGGATATTTTCTACCTTGCAAAATGGTAGTATATGAAAAGGATGGAATGGTACGAATTGGTGCTGCAAGACCTAAAGCCTTGATGGGTATGTTTGCATACGAAGATTTGGACCATGTTGCCAATGAAGTAGAAAGAATAATGATTGAATCTATAGATGCAGCAGTATAATTTAATGGGGCAGCGAAACCTGCCCTTTATGGCCTTTTTCTAGGTACTCACACCTGATGTAAAAGTCTGTTCTAATTAAAAACCTAATTCTATCCCTTCTTTAGCATATTATCAAAATTTTTACTATATAATGTACTATTTGATAGTTGAAAGGTAATGATAATATGAAGAAGAAAAAGTGGATAATTGGTCTTATTTATTTACTTGTCTTTATTAATACATTTATTCTTATTTTTAGCATAAAAAATCCCAAAGCAGATACCATATTTGCATCCAATAAAGATATATATTATTCATCATATGATGCAGAAACAGTCGGAACTATTGAGTCCATTATAGAATATGGCGACCATTCTGTTATTGGTGTCCATTACCCAGCATTTGGGAAGGAAAAAATTGATTTTATTATTAAGGACTTGATTTTAACTCGAATTTCAGATTTCAAATTATCTGTGAAAGATAAATCTACTTTTGATATAAATTACAAATCTGAATTGAATATCGATTATGAAAGCTACGTAGGTCCAAAAGACATGGTTAGTATTAAATTTATAATACTTGAAAATACCCCTTATTTTGCAAATCCTAAGGTTGAGATAGATACATTAGTTGTTGATTTGAAGAAAGACAAACAAGTTACTTTAAGAAATATCTTTAAGGGCAAATATTTAGAAAAAATATCTTCCCTATCTAAAGCATATTTTAAAGAATTAGAAGGCTATAAGGATTATGTAGATACTGTAGAATTTGAACAAGGTATTGCACCCAATTACAATAATTATTCAAATTTTCTTTTAGAAGACGATAGAATCATCATTATATTTCAAAAGTACCAATTATTCCCGGGATTCTTTGGTCATCAAGCTATTGAAATACCTTTTACATTGTTAGAGGGCTATTTAAAGACCGATTTAGTAAATATGGATGCCCTAGAAACATATTTGCCACTAGAGGTAATCGAAAGTGAAAAGAAAGATAATCCAGTAGAAGTTAAGGAAACTCCTGAAGAAGAACCATCCTTGGAAGAAACTTCTACTGTACGTCAAAGAAAAATCGACCCAAATAAGCCTATGGTTGCATTAACTTTTGATGATGGACCTTATTCTAGGGCGACTGTTCCAATATTAAATACTTTAAAGAAGCATGATTGTGTAGCAACATTCTTTATATTAGGAAATAGGATACCCAATCATAAGAATATTGTAAAACGAATTGCTGATGAAGGTCATGAAATTGGAAATCACAGCTATAATCACAAACAGTTAACCACATTAAATTCTAAGGAATTGAAGGATCAAATAAATAGAACTCAACGAGCAGTTTTGGAAGTTGTAGGAAGTGAACCAAAGATTTTGAGACCTACCTATGGTTCATATAATAATAAATTGCGTTCAGCAATTGATATGCCTATGATTCTATGGTCAATTGACCCGCAGGATTGGAAAGTTAAGGATGCTAAAAAGATTAAAGAGCATATTCTTTCAAGGGTTAAGGATGGGGATATTGTCTTAATGCATGATATATTTGAAGCAACCGCAGGTGCAGTAGAATTATTGGTTCCAGAATTATTAGATAGGGGCTTTCAACTAGTCACTGTAAGTGAATTGTATGAGTTTAAAGGTGAAGCATTACAGGTTGGAAATGTTTATAGACATTTAAGGTCAAGATAAAGGGTGATTCTCAAATCACCCTTCTAAATTTGCATATTGACTCATGTGTAGATTATAGTAATTACCTTTTCTTTCTATTAATTGGTCATGGTTTCCCGCTTCTACAATTTGTCCATGGTCTATTACCATGATAATATCCGCATCCTTTATAGTTGATAATCTGTGGGCAATTATAAATGTAGTTCTATTCTCCATCAAATTTACCATAGCTTCCTGAATTTTTAATTCTGTTCTTGTATCAACGGAACTTGTAGCCTCATCTAAAATCAAAATAGAAGGATTGGATAAAACTGCTCTAGAAATGGCTAGAAGCTGTCTTTGCCCCTGACTTAGATTTGTTCCACCTTCGTTGAGAATGGTATCATATCCATTTGGCAATTTGCTTATAAAATCATCTGCCCTAGCTAATTTTGCTACTTTTTTTATTTCATCATCTGTTGCTTCCAGATTTCCATACCTTATATTCTCCTTTATACTCCCTGAAAATAGATAGGTATCCTGCAATACCATACCAAAGATTTTTCTAAGATTATCTTTCTTATAATCCTTTATATTGATTCCGTCTATTAAAATTTCTCCAGATGGTATCTCATAAAATCCAGTCAAGATATTTACTATTGTAGTTTTGCCTGCTCCAGTGGGCCCTACTAAGGCTATATTTGTCCCAGGTTTTACTTTAAATGAAATATCCTTTAAGACAGGCTCACCTTTTTTATATTCGAAGGTTACATGTTTAAATTCGACTTCACCTTTTATATGCTCTTTAGCTATTGCATCGATTTCGTCTTTTCGCATCTCCTCCTCATCCAATATCTCAAATACCCTCTCTGCACCAGCTATTCCCGATTGCAAAGTATTGAAGGTATTTGCCAGCTCATTTAAAGGCCTGGTAAATTGTTTTGAGTAAGAAATAAAACTTGCTATAACTCCTACAGAAATCATTCCCTTTACTGCCATTGTACCTCCAACTATTGCTATTACACCAAATCCAAAGTTATTGATTACATTCATAATAGGCATGATAAATCCAGACCATATTTGTGCCTTCACACCAACATCTCTTAATATATCATTTTGGGTGGTAAATTCATTTATGACCTTTTCTTCATTGTTAAATGCCTTAATTACTTGAATTCCACCGATGGTCTCCTCAATATGAGCATTAAGTATACCTAGGGTTTTTTGTTGTTCTCTAAATAAAGTCCTTGTCTTATTAGCTATTACCTTAGTCAATATATAGACAAGGGGTATTGTTACCATACTTGCAAGTGTCATCAAGGGACTTAAGTATAACATCATTACCAAAGAACCTAAGATGTTTACAACTGACGACATAAACTGTACTGTAGTTTGGGAAATTGTCGTGCTTATATTATCAATATCGTTGGATAATCTACTCATGATTTCCCCATGGGGATTTTTATCAAAGAATATAATTGGTAGTAATTGAAGCTTCTTGAACAAATCCTCCCTTAAATTAAATACCAATCTTTGGGATATACCTGCAACTAGATATTCTTGTAGAATTACTAATAAATTATCTAAGATATAAATAGCCAACAATGTAAGGACTATTAATTTAAGATTTTCGAAATCAACGAGAGACTTTCCTAGAAACATGGTATCGACTGCCTTACCAATTAGAAAAGGTACCATAAGACCTAAAAGTCCTGAGATCATAATCATTAAAAATGTCACAATCAATTGTTTTTTCTCATTCTTAAAAAGATCCCATAGTCTTTTTAAAGTATATTTAATATCCTTAGCTTTTTTAACAGGCATTATAACTCCCCTAGCTCCTGCTATTCCAGCGGGTGTCCTGCTTACTTTTCTTGGATCCATTGAAGCCTACCCCCTTTCCAATTTGGGATTCATATATATCTTGATATACGTCAGATTCATTCATTAATTTTTCATGATTACCCATGCTTACAATTTTTCCCCTATCCATAACCAATATAATATCAGCATCCATTACTGATGTAATTCTTTGGGCAATTAAAAAGGTAGTGGTACTTCTTAAATATTCTTTTAATCCTTCTTTAATTTTTCTTTCAGTAATTAAATCTACTGCAGATGTACTATCATCTAATATCAATATTTTAGGTTTCTTTATCAATGCCCTAGCTATTGAGATTCTCTGCTTTTGTCCTCCTGACAGATTTACTCCACCTTGACCTAGATAGGTATCATATCCATTATTGAAAGTCTCAATAAAGTCGTGGGCTTGTGCAATCTTCGACACTTCCACAACTTCCTCATCATTAGCATTTTTATTTCCCCATTTAATATTTTCCTTTATGGTGCCTGTAAAAAGTAATGTTTTTTGTGGAACAATTGCAATATTTTCACGCAAATCATCCAATTTCATATCTTTTATATTTATATCATCTATTTTTATGCTTCCGTCTATGCAGTCATAAAATCTTGGAATTAGATTTATCAAGGTTGATTTACCAGCTCCTGTAGAGCCTATAATAGCAACAGTCTCCCCAGGATTTATTGTAAAGCTTATATTCTCTAAGACATAATTGCTCTTTTCATGATATTTAAAATATACATGGTCAAATTCAACCTTTCCTTTTAAAGCATCAAAAGTTATTGGGTTATCATTTTCTAATATAGTATTTTCTTCATCAAAGACCTCCCCAATTCTTTCAGCTGAAGCCTTTGCCCTTATAAATATATTTAATATTCTAGTCATCATCATAAGGGAGAATAAAGTTTGGGTCATATAATTGATAAATGCCATTATTTGACCAACTTCCATATCACCAATATTAACCCTTAATCCACCGAACCATAAAACTAATACAATTCCAATGTTGACTACGAGTGTAACCATTGGATTAAATACCGCTACAATTCTCATTCCTTTTAGAGTAATATCCTTTAACTCCTCATTTACATTTCTAAATCTATTCTTTTCGTAATCAAATCTATTGAACGCCTTTACTACTCTAATCCCTGCTAAATACTCCCGCATTACTCCATTTACCTTGTCTAATGCCCTTTGGATATTTGTAAATATTGGGTAAGACAACTTTAAATTTAAGTAGATTATAAATGAGATTATTGGTATTATGCCTAAAAGTATAAGAGCAAGCTTTTTATTTAAAAAAAATGCCATCACAACAGATCCGATTCCCAATACTGGTGCTTTTACAAAGATACGCATAAGTCCATGGGAAAAGTTTTGAATCTGGTTTACGTCATTTGTAAGCCTGATAATAAGCGAAGCATCTTGGAATCTATCAATATTGTCAAAGGAGAAGTTTTGAATTTTAATATACAAGTCCTCCCTTAAATCTGCACCAAAACTTTGAGATACCTTTGAGGACACTATATTTCTTGTTGTCGCAAAAATAGCACCCAATGCAGTCATTAGTAGCATTAGTCCACCTAGTTTTAGGACATAATGTAAATCCCCCATCTTGACACCCTTGTCTATAAGCTTTGACATTATTGTGGGTTGGATTAAATCTCCCATGGTCTCAAGTATAAGAAATGTAAGAGCAATGAAAAACTTATCCTTATATCTATAAATATATTTGTTTAGATATTTATATCTTTCTTTCATAGATTGCCCCTTTGATTACTGTTTGGGATGTGGCAGAACCAATCCCCTAGTTTGTATTTCTTACATTATATTCCTTAGATACACTAAATACAATAAGTTTACGCTTAAAATACAATTTAGTTCTTTTTGATTATATAGTTGATAATTTTCAAAATATTTAAAAATATTTTTAGTGATAATGTTTTCCACCTATTGACAGTATTCCACATAGATTATATAATCATTTTTAAATTAAACTTGCATCACATAAAAGTAATGAAGGAGACAAAAATACTAAATATTATTTAAGAGAGTCGATGGATGGTGTGAATCGACATAATATAGTATATAATAAATCACTCCTAAACTGACTTATTGAATAAAGTAGGTAAGTCCGGCACTATGTCACCGTTAAATGACATGATTAAATAATATTAATCATCTAAGGCAATTGACGTAAGAAATTTGTGAATTAGAGTGGTACCACGGAATAACCCCGTCTCTATAATTTTTTAGAGATGGGATTTTTTTATACAAATAGCTGGCCAGCTTTTTTACAAGAATAAATATTACTTAATTAATGGAGGTTTATATGGATGGATTATTAGCTATTACATTAGTACTTATAGTATTTGCAGTTGGAGATTTTGTATCATCAAAGACTAAATCAATTGTTTCAATGATGTTTGTAGCATCAATATTATTTATGGTTGGGTTCTGGATAGGAATACCTACAACTTTGTTTCAAGATGCCCAATTACTTGGTTTTGGTGGACTTATGATGGGTTTTTTAATTACCCATATGGGTACTTTGCTAAATACTTCTGATTTAAAAAAGCAATGGAAAACAGTAATTATATCTATTGGAGCTGTTACTGGAATTGGGATTTTCTTATTTCTAATTGGTAGCCCTATACTAGGAAAGGAATATGCCGTTGCTTCAGCACCACCAATTTCAGGAGGGGTAGTGGCTGCTATTATTATGGGAGATGCTGCGAAAGCAAAAGGCTTAGATTCAATCGCTGTATTTACTACAATTTTAGTAGTTGTTCAAGGTTTCTTTGGCTATCCAATAGCTTCATTTTTCTTGAATAGAGAAGCTAAAAAGATTCTTAAAACTAATAATGAGAATACATTAAGTGGAAACTTAAATACTAAAGAAACAAATCATAAAGATATGGAAAGTACAAAGAAGAAATTAATACCACCTTTACCAAAAGATTTACAAACAAATTTTGTATTACTTGCTAAACTTTCTATAGCAACTTTAATAAGCTTCAAGCTTGCTGATTTTACTAATGGAACAATTCATAAATATGTTATGTGTTTATTGGTTGGTGTTTTAGCTAGAGAAATTGGATTCCTTGAAGAAAGCATAATGACTAAAGCCAATGCTTTTGGTTTAGCCATGGTGGGATTAATGGCTGTTGTATTTGGTAGTCTTACTCAAGCAACACCGCAAATGCTTTTATCCTTGCTATTTCCTATAGTAGGGAGTTTAATATTAGGAACCATAGGAATCATAATATTCTCAAGTTTAATAGGTAAAATATTGGGTTACTCAATAGAAATGTCAATTGCTATAGGTTCTTCTGCATTGTTTGGATTCCCAGGTACCTTTATACTTTCCAATGAAGTTGCTAATGCTAATGGAACAACTAAGGAAGAAAGACAATTAATATTGGATGAAATTTTACCTAAGATGTTAGTTGCTGGATTTATTACGGTAACTATTGCATCCGTTATTTTAGCAGGCTTTATGGCTAAGTTAATTTAATTAAATTATAAGAGGAGGAGTAATGTGTCAAAAAAAACACTGTTTAAAGGATTTACATTAATTGACGGGACTGGACAAAGTCCAGTTGAAAATGCTTATCTTCTTATTGAAGATAAAAAAATTACTAAAGTTGGTAATGGAGAATTTGGGGTTTCTGTTGATTATATTGAAGTAGTAGATTTAAAAGGCAAGACTATTATGCCAGGACTAATAGATTCTCATGTGCATATAACGATGGAACCTGTTGCAGACCCTGTTTCAATTATGGGAAAAGAGTCAGCTGCGAAAACATCATTAAGAGGTGTAGCTAATCTAAGAAAACATCTTTTAGCTGGTACCACATTTTTTAGGGACTTAGGTGCACCTAATGGCATCGATTTGGATCTAAGGGATGCTGTGAATGAAGGTTTAATTGAGGGACCCCAATTTATAGCTGCAGGTAGATGTGTTACAATGACTGGAGGTCATGGATGGTTTATAGGACGTGAAGCTGACGGTGTAGATGAAACAAGAAAGGCTGCCCGAGAGCAACTTAAAGCAGGAGTAGATTTAATCAAGATTATGGCAACAGGTGGAGTAATGACAAAAGGAGTTGAGCCAGGAAGTCCTCAACTATCAATGGAAGAAATGAAATCAGCTATAGAAGAAGCACATAAAGCTGGTAAGAAGGCTGCAACCCATGCCCAAGGAACCCAAGGAATCAAAAATGCAGTTTTAGCAGGTGTAGATTCTGTAGAGCATGGAATTTTCTTAGATGATGAGGTTATCCAGTTAATGGTTGACAGGGGAGTATACTTGGTGCCAACACTAGTAGCACCATATTTCATCAGTAAAAATGGTGTGGCTGCTGGAATTCCACAATATGTAGTTGATAAGTCTGATTATGTTATGAAATTCCATAATGAAAGTTTTACTAAAGCACATAAGGCAGGAGTAAAAATTGCAATGGGTACAGATGCAGGTACACCATTTAATCTTCACGATGGTGCTCCAAATGAATTAAAACTAATGGTACAATGTGGAATGTCACCTATGGAGGCACTGGTTGCTTCTACAAAATCGAGTGCAGATTTATTGGGTATACTTGATAATTACGGCACATTGGAAGAAGGAAAATTTGCTGATTTCCTTGTGTTAGATGAGAATCCATTGGATAATTTAGATACACTATTAGATATTAACTCAGTTTATAAATTAGGTAAAAAGGTTAAATAATATAATTTGAGCTAGGGAATACCCTAGCTCGTTTATTTAGTGTTTAAACGGATTATCTCTATTATATTTTCATAAAAATATATTACATTTTCACCGTTAAGGTTTCCTTGATCCAAGTCTATTTCCTCTAAATAATTGGATAGGATTTTAGCTACATATGTGCCTTCATTTTCTGCTACAAAATCCTTGTAAATATTTAAAACTTCATCTTTAATTATTAATGTTCCTTCATTAGCATAGATATATTGATTTCCAGACCCTAATATAGCCCCATAAATATAAGCCTCATATAAGTCATAAACCTTTTTCTTTGTCTTGCCTGTAGAATATTCCCTTAAATGTTTTTCAGCATATAATGCTCTATTTAATAATTCTTCCAATCCAATATTCAAATTTTCCCCATCAGTATAGATATTTTCACTTTCTAGCTTTAATAAATCCATATAGGATTTTATTTCATTTGAGGTATAATCTTTATATTTACATACTATTTCATAAGTATGACTTAAATCCGATGACTTTCTTAATAAATAGTCCTCCATTTCCAAAACAATCGTATCTGCATTTTCTATATCCAATTTACTTATATTTGCATCAATAAATTTGGTTATTGTGTCTTCATCCTTATTCTCCACTAGTAAATTATAAAATTCTTTGACAATCTTATCTTGCTCCTCTGCAGTAAGAGTTTCTTCAACTTCTACATCAGGCTCGTCCATAACCTTACCTGGATAAGCAGGATTGGCTTCTGGTTTACTACAGCCTATTAACAAAGAAACAGCAATTACATAAAATAAAATTTTTCGTTTCATCTTTATCCTCCTATGGCTCTAATTTACGATACAATGTAGCTATACTTATACCAAGTTTTTTTGCCACTTCGCGTTTAGCATCCAGACAATCTCCATATATCTGCAATTGACTTTCTATAACTGATTTTTCAAAATCCCTAGTTAAATCCGCCAATGTAGAGTTACACGATTTTTCCTTTATACCCACCTTGCTTTTTATGTTGTCTAAACCTACTAGGCTATTTTCTTCAAAGATAGTCGCATATTCTATAAGATTTCTAAGTTCTCTAATATTCCCTGGATAGTTATATTGAAGTAGAAATCTTTCACATTCAGGCGTAAATCCTACTAGGTTTTTTTTATATACATTTGAAAAGTGGTTTAGAAAATATCTAGATAAAAGAATTACATCATATCCTCTTTCCCTTAAGGGTGGAATATAAATTGGTACTATATTGAGTCTATAAAATAAATCTTCTCTAAATGTGTTTTTATCTATCATAGCCCTAAGGTCCTTATGCGTTGCTGAAATAATTCTAGGATTTACCTTAATTGGTCTATAACCTCCTACTCTAGTTATCTCTTTTTCCTCAAGAGCCCTTAAGAGTTTTACCTGCATTGGATATGGCAAATCCCCTATTTCATCTAAGAATAAGGTCCCTTCCTTGCTAACTTCAAATATTCCCATCTTGCCTGTAGTATTTGCTCCAGTAAAGGAACCTTTTTCATACCCAAACAATTCGCTTTCAATAAGATTTTCTGGAATTGCACCACAGTTAATAGCCATAAATACTTCCTCTTTACGTCTACTGGCAGCATGAATAGCTCTTGCAAATATTTCTTTCCCTGTCCCTGATTCTCCAAATATCAATACTGATACATCTTGCTCCGCAACTTGTATAGCTTGTCTCCTTGCTTTTAGTAATATCTCACTTTCCCCTATTATATCTTCAAATGTAATTATACCCTTTGTTAAATTTGATTTTAACACCGATTCCTTCATCTTACTAAAATCTGAAAATACTAGAACAACACCTTGTTTTTTATCCTTAATAATTATAGGACTAGAATTTATAATAAATTCAAGTTCTACAAGTTTTACTGGACCAATTTCGCAATTAAAATCCATTTTAACCAATTGTTCAAAAACCCTAGGGGTAAGTAAATCAGAAATTAGTGGAAGTTGATCTATATCTAATCCTAACTTCTCAATTATATAATTATTTATAGTAATAATCTCTTTATTATCATTTAGAATTATTATACCTTCATTAAGTGAATTAATTAGAGTCATAAGCTCTGAAGATCTATATTCTAACATCATACCATACCTTTTTTCACTTAAGATGGTAGAAATAATATTACTTAATTGTTTTTCAAACTTTATATAACTTTCTCTATTATTAATTAAACTATCCTTAGCCTTCATGTTAAATGCGCACATACCAAGAACACCAATAATTTTATTATTAAAGTGGATAGGTATACACAACTCTGCCAGTTCGTTGCAATTTACATTGCTTGTACATTTTAGACAAATTGGATTTGATTGAGCATCTTCAATAAATATTTGCTCCCCTGTTTCAATACAACGATGAAAAGCAGAATTAAAAGGTGCCCTTATGCCAACGGCATCAATTAAATTGTTTGTAGCTACTATTCTATGTAGATTTTCATCAACAATTGTAAAATCAATGTTAGTTACTGCAAACATAGCCTCAATTATATGTTTAAGCTCTGACTGTATTCCTTTAAGAAGACTCATAGACCTTCCTCCAATTTCAGGTTCAAATTATTAATTAATATTATCACATTAACATATTACATTCAATATTATTGCCAAAATATTTATCAATATTGAGAAACATTAAACAAAAATGATAAATCTTTAATGAACACTTGCATTAACTGAATTATAGGATTATTTTATTAGTTTAAAGCCTTAAGGAATTATTAAATCTGAGAAGTCTCTCAATTTTTAATATTTACAATATTGTCAATACTTAAGCAATAATACAGGGCTCTATGAACAATTTGTTTTTCTGAAAAGTTGGCACAAAAGGTGCATATTAAATTATCAGGAGGTAATGTAAATGCTCGATAATAAACTTTTAATAGAGATTTTAAAGAATCAAGTAGCTCCTTCTCTTGGTTGTACTGAACCTGGTGCAGTAGCATATGCAGTAGCAAAAAGCAAGGAAATCCTTGGAGAAGAAGTTAAGAGGCTATCTATAAGTGTTAATACTAATATACTAAAAAATGGATTAGGGGTAGGCATCCCTGGTACCAATGAACGAGGGATAGTTTTTGCAGCAGCCTTGGCATTAGTTGTTGGTAAGTCTGAATATGTCCTTGAGGTTCTGAAAGAAGTAAATCAAGATAGTATCCAAAAAGCACATGAAATAATAAAATCAAATTTAATCAATTTGGAATTGGACAAGGATACTGATAGTTTGTTTATATCTGTTGAGGCTTTTGGAGTAAAGGATAAGTCAAAAGTAATTATAAAGGATACACATACAAATATTGTTTTTCAAAGTAAAAATGATGAAGTCCTGGTAAATAATGATTATTCTTCAATAGAACAAGTTGTAGTAAAATCACCTAAAGGGATAAAATATGAAATTAAAAAGTTTAGCTTTGACGATCTTATTGATTTTGTTAATAATGTACCTATAGAAAACATATCATTTATTCAAGATGGTATTGATATGAATCTTTTGCTGGCAAGTGTAGGGCTTAAGGATGGTATAGGTGTTGGCGTGGGAAAATACCTTAATAAAAAAGTAAATGACGTATATTCCAAAGCTAAGGCATATACTGCTGCAGCTTCTGAAGCTAGGATGTCTGGATACCCACTTCCAGTAATGAGTAGTGCAGGATCTGGAAATCATGGACTCGTAGCTATAGTTCCAATTTCCGTAATAGGTAGTGATTTAGGAGTATCAAAAGAAAAAATATTGCGCTCTGTGACATTAAGTCATCTTGTTACGATTTATGTAAAGGTTCAAATCGGTGCCCTTTCCCCTGTATGTGGATGTGGAGTTGCAGCAGGAGTTGGATGTGCCGCTGGCCTTACTTATTTAATGGGTGGAAACAACAATCAAATTAAAAATTCCATAAAGACTATGATTGCTGGTATAACAGGTATGATATGTGATGGTGCAAAGCTTGGCTGTTCTTATAAGCTTTCTATAGCCGTAGATTCCGCAGTTGATGCAGCAAATATGGCTTTGGAAAATATATTTATTCCTTCAGATAACGGAATCTTAAGTGAAACTGCAGAAAAAACAGTTGAAAACCTTGCAGAGATTTCAAATGTTGGAATGAAAAACACCGATAGCACAATTTTAGATATTATGTTGAATCAGTGCTAAAAAAATTTAAAAGGAGGGTTTTGTATGAGCAACATTGTTGCATTCCTAATACTTGCTATTGTTTACTACATAGGCGAGTTTGTGGGAACAAAAACAAAAGCATGGATACCATCTGTTTTTGTTACAGCTACATTATTCTTAATAGGTTATTGGACCTTCTTCCCAAAAGACATCGTAGTATTAGCTGGAATGGGACCACCATTGGGAGGAACATTAGCTATTATGCTATGTATTACCCACATGGGTACAATTATTAGTATTAAACAACTTATCGAACAATGGAAGGTAATAGTAATTACACTGGCAGGTCTAGCTGGTATGGTTGTTTTATGCTGGGTAATTTGTATTCCTCTAGTAGGTAGAGAATATGTAATTGCTGGCTTACCACCATTAACAGGTGGCATTGTCGCCGCTACAATGATGAACCAAGCAGCATTAGAAAAAGGACTTATGTCTGCTGCAGTACTTGCAATTGCAATGTATGCAATTCAAGGATTTGTTGGCTATCCACTTACAGCTATAATGCTTAAAAAAGAAGGTGGAAAATTATTATCAGACTATCGTGCAGGAAAAGTAAGTCTTGTTACAACAGCAGGTTCTGTTGATGAAGATGCTGGTAATATGAAGGTTGAAATAAAAGAAAAGAAAAAATTAATACCACCAATGCCAGAGAAATATTCAACAACTGCATTTATTCTTGGCAAAATGATGTTTTCAGCGTATATATCAAGTGTATTAGCAAAATTTACTGGATTAAATCAGGCAGTATGGGCACTTATATTAGGTATTGTTTTAACTGAACTTGGATTTTTAGATAGGGATTCATTAAATAAAGCCAAATCATATGGTTTCTTAATGTTTGTTCTTATGATATTTGTATTTGCTGGTTTAAAGGATGCAACACCACAAATGCTTGGAGAGGCCATAGGTCCTATGTTTATAATTATTATTGTAGGTGTAATTGGAATGGGTATTTTATCTATCATCACAGGTAAAGTACTGGGGATTAGCTGGAATATGGCATTTGCAGTATCATTAACAGCACTATATGGATTCCCACCTAACTATATCTTAACTGAAGAATCTGTAAAAGCTTTAGCACAAACTCCAGAAGAGTATCAATTCTTAATGGGTAGAATGCTTCCAATGATGATAGTAGGTGGATTTATAACAGTAACTATTACATCAGTCATCATTGCAGGGTTCTTTGTTAATATGTTTTAGTTAATGTCACCCAGGTTGCATATTGCACCTGGGTATATTAAAATAATTAGTAATTGATTAGAAAAGAGGTGTTCGTTTTGAAGATAAGAGAAATGGCTGAAAAGTATAATGATTTTATAATTGAACGCAGAAGATTTTATCATGGGATACCAGAATTAAGCTTTGAAGAATTTGAAACTACTAAAAATTTAGTTAAAGATCTTGAACAAATGGGTGTGGAAGTTGAAACTTTTAAAGATTATAATGGATTAGTAGGTACAATCAAGGGTAAAAAATCTGATAAAACAGTTATGCTTAGAGCTGATATCGATGCATTACCAGTAGAAGAAAAAACAGACCTACCCTTTGCTTCAACCAATGGAAATATGCACGCATGTGGTCATGATGCCCATATGGCTATGTTACTTGGAGCAGCAAAAATTCTTGTTGAAATGAAAGATGAGCTAGAAGGAGATGTAAAGTTACTTTTCCAGGCAGCAGAAGAATCATGTTATGGTGCAAAATACTATGTAGAAAATGGCATAATGAATGATATAGATGCAGTTTTCGGTATGCATATATGGGGAACCCTAGATGCACCTTTAATCAATTTTGAATCTGGTGGTAGAATGGCTTCAGTTGACAATTTTAAGATAACAGTAAAAGGTATATCTGCCCACGGATCAGCTCCACATCTTGGAAAAGATGCAATATTTGCTGCATCATCAATTGTTATGAACTTACAAAGTTATGTTAGTAGGGTAAACAATCCATTAAATCCATTAGTTATATCCATTGGAACAATTAAAGGTGGACAAAGATTTAACATAATTGCAAATCATGTGGAAATGGAGGGAACTATTAGAACATATTCTCGTGAACTTAGGGCTACACTTGAAAATGACATGAGAAAAATAATAGAAAATACTGCTAAAGCATTAGGTTGTGAAGCAGAATTAGAATACTACACATATGCAGGACCTGTTATCAATGAACATGAAGATATAAATAATATAGCAAAAGAAGCTGCATTAAAGCTCTTTGGAGAAGAGAACTTAGTATCCATGCCAAAACTAATGGGGTCAGAGGACTTCTCCTATCTTACTGAGAATACTCCAGGTTTTTATGGATTTATAGGAGCTTTAAATAAAGATAAGGGAATAATATATTCAAACCATAATGATAAATTTGATATTGATGAAAGTGTTCTTTATAGAGGGTCTGCATTATATGCACAATTTGCTTATGACTTTTTGAAGGAAAAATAAATAGAATTTGAGGTAATTACATGAAAATTAAAGAATTAGGACAACAATATAGCAACTATATAATAGAAAAAAGAAGATTTTATCACGGAATTCCTGAGTTGAGTTTAAAAGAATTTGAAACCACTAAAAATCTTGCTAAAGATTTAAAAGAATTAGGCGTAGATGAAGTAATAACATTTCCTGATTATCAAGGTGTAATCGGAATAATAAAGGGTGGAAAACCTGGAAAGACAGTTATGCTTAGAGCTGATATAGATGCTCTTCCAGTGGAAGAACATACAGGTAAACCCTATGCATCAACAAATGGAAATATGCATGCCTGCGGTCACGATTGCCATATGGCAATGCAACTAGGCGCTGCAAAGATATTGGTAGATTTGAAAAATGAGCTAAATGGTAATGTAAAGCTATTGTTCCAATCAGGTGAAGAAGTTGGTTATGGTGCAAAATATTATGTAGAGAATGGATATTTAGACGATGTAGATGCTGTTTTCGGAACTCATATATGGGCTGATACAGAAGCAGGCAAATTTAACCTTGAATCAGGTGAGCGAATGGCATCCTGTGATGTATTTAAAATAATAGTTGAAGGAGTTTCTGCTCACGGTTCAGCTCCTCATCTAGGGAAGGATGCAATATTTGCTGCCTCATCCATTGTTATGAACTTGCAAAGTTTTGTAAGTAGGATAAACAATCCGTTAAATCCAGTCGTTATCACAGTAGGAACTATAAACGGTGGCCAAAGATTTAATATAATTGCAAACCATGTGGAAATGGAAGGAACGACTAGAGCATTTTCTAAAGAATCAAGAAATTCCATTGAACGGGAAATGAGAAATATTATTGAAAATACTGCTGAAGCCCTAGGAGTAAAAGCAAGGTTAGAATATAATTATGTCACCAACCCAATAATTAATGAACATGATAATATAAATAGAATTGTTCAGAATGCAGCTATAGGATTGTTTGGTAAAGAAAGCCTAACAACTATGCCTAAAGTTTTAGGTGCCGAGGATTTTTGTTTTCTTATGGATAAGGTTCCAGGATTTTATGGCTTTGTAGGATGCTACAATAAGGAATTGGATGCAGTATATAACAATCATAGTGATAAATTTGATGTAGATGAATCTACATTATATATGGGTTCAGCCCTTGCGGCACAATTTGCATATGACTTCTTGAATGATTGATAGGAGGTATTTTATTTTGAGTAAAGTACAAGTTGAAGGACAGTTAAAAGGAAATATGGCATTTGAAATGAATTTAGACGGTCACACTTTAATAACTGATGCTTCAATAGAACATGGCGGGAACGATTTTGGTCCTAGACCGAAGGTTCTTCTATTGGCTGGACTTATAGGGTGTACTGGAATAGATGTAATGTCTATTTTAAATAAAATGAGGGTAGAAATAGACGACCTTAAAATTGAAGTAGAAGCAGAAAATACAGAAGAACACCCTAGAGTATATGAAGATATCAATGTTATATTTAAATTTAAAGGAAAAGACCTTCCATTGGAAAACTTGGAAAAGGCAGTAAAACTATCACATGAGAAATATTGCGGTGTTTCTGCAATGTTGCAAAAATCAACTTCTGTCACATATGAAATAATGATAGAAGAATAATTTGTAATTAAAAAATAAAATGACCCAATCGGGTCATTTTATTTATCTTCATTTTCAATTTCATCTGTTAATCTTATTATATCGTCAATTATATTTCCAATGTGCTCTATAGTATTTAATAGAGGTTTATCCGTAGTAATATCTACACCTGCCATCTTAGCAAGTTCAACTGGGGTCTTAGTTCCACCAGCTTTTAATACATTTTTCCAATCATCCAAAGCAGCTTGACCTTCTGTTAATATTCTTTTACTTACTTCTGTAGCAATTGTAAGACCTGCACTATAAGTATATGGATATAGTCCCATATAATAGTGTGGCTGTCTCATCCAAGTAAGCTCCGCACCATCATTAATCTTAACAGTATCTCCCCAGAACTTTTCAAGGGTTGCTCTTTTCAATTCATTTAATTTAGCTGCATGGATACTTCCACCTGCATCTATTATGTTATATACTTCCCTTTGATAATGAGCTTCTAATAGGTGGGTTACAAAGTTGTGGTAATATGTTCTGCTAATCATCGAAGATAATACCCATCTTTTCATTCTCTTATCATCAGTATTTTTCATTAGATAATTTGCCATTAGCATCTCATTCATGGTTGATGGTGATTCAATGAAATATAATGATGGCCTAGAATCAAAGATATTTTGATTTTGATGAGCTAAGTAGAAATGTCCAGCATGGCCTAGTTCATGGGCTAACACAAATACCTCTCTCATTCTTTCTGTCCAGGATATTAGAATATATGGGTGTGCTCCATATGGACTTGAGCAAAATGCACCTGTAGATTTACCCTTGTTTTGAACAAAGTCTATCCATCTCTCATCGTAAGCTCTATTAACAGCTTCTAAATAGTCCTCACCTAAAACACTTAGTGCTCCCTCAATATATTTCCTAGACTCTTCTACAGTTATTTCAGGTTCGAAGTCTGGGTCAACATCTAATTTTAAATCTGCAAAGGTCATTTCATCTAAGCCATGTATTCTTTGGAGAAGCTTTGCAAATTTTCTCATATGCGGAGCTAAATGTTCCATAATTAAATCTATTTGTCTATTATATAATTCTCTATCTACTTCTTGTGGGAACAATAAACTATCAATGACAGAATCAAATCCTCTTAATGTAGAAAGGGTCTTTTCCTTTTGAACCTGTGTCTGATATGTTCCTGCAATTGTATGTTGATATTCTCTAAGCTTTTTCGAGAAAGCCTCAAAGGCAGCACGTCTAATTTTAGTATCCTTTTCATATTCCCATTCACCTTCAAACAGTACAAAGCTTAATGGGTATTCCTTTCCATCTACCATAAATGTACCAAAATCCATATCTGCAAGCTTTGCTCTATTGTAAATTGCATAAGGTGAGCCAAGTACAGGTGATAAAGCCGAAAGTGTTCTTTCTACCTCTGGATGAAGAGCATGCTTCTTTCTTCTCAATATGTCTTCAAGATATCCTTTGTTTTCTTTGGAGTCTTTTATAGCTTCTTTGATAATAGATTCATCTACTTGTATGATTTCGCTATCTATAAAGCTTAATCTACTTTCAAGGTTTGAGCCTATATTTGCTAATTTCATTTGTCTACTTTGATTTTCTACGTTTGTTTGGTCAACAGCTACAGCTAAATAGGAATAGGTCCCTGTAAGAATTGCTAGCTGATAAAATTCTCTTAATTGGTCTAGACAAGCATTGATATTAGCAGCAGAATTTAATTTGCCTTTAAATTCTTTTTTAATCTCATCAGTTAATTCTTGGGACTTTTTTACTGCCGCTTCATAGTCTTCTTCTGTCTTAAATATCGCCGTCAAATCCCATGTTAAATTTACATCCACATCTTTTCGCATCTGTATGACTTTAGACAAAAATACCCCTCCTTATTCCTTCGCATCTCTAAATATAGCATATCCTTATAATTATTGGATTTCAAGGATATTCTTTGTTTCTGATTCCAAATTTATTAATTCTCTATTTAAATTGTTGAGGTTTCTATTTAAATCATTCACGATTGTTTCTACCCTATTATAAACATTATTTATATTGTCAATGGAATCATTTATCTTAGATTGAACAAACCAATCCACAAAGAAACCATCAAAGAAAAAATCAGCAAAAGTTGTAAAGCCAGAAATATTTACTGCTACATCTGTAAACTCATTTACATCACGTAATTCTTTTTGGAATGCCTTTAAATTATATTGAGCTTCATGTGAAATTTCATTTGCATCATCAATTGCCGAATGTTTTGCTATGTTGGATATAAGTCCTCCTCCAAGCATATCCCATACTCCCCAACCATGAGCAGAATCTAGTCGTTCCTTCATTTTAGATAAAGATTCACTTGCCCTATTTCCTGCAGCTATTGCTTCGTGTATCTCCTTTATATCCAACTTTAGTTCATTTATCCTCTCTAAATTTTGTCTTAAATTTCTTCCCTTATCACTATCCTCATTTAAAAGAAGATTTTCCTTTTCCTTCATTACTTTTTCAAATTCTTCTTGTATACCAATATATTTACGTAGTTCATCTTTAGCAAATCCAAGTTCTTTTTCAATTTCCTTAATTGAATCCAAACATTCTTCATATTTTAATTTGGCAGTTAAAAATTCTTCTCTTTCCTTATCTAGTTTTTCATCCTTTTTGCCTATTAGGGCAAGAAATATGGAACTAAAACTAGTACCTTCAAGTTTTACTACATCTTTTTCTTCTTTTTTAAGTTGTTTTTCCAACTCTAAAGCTTGGTTTTTCTTTTTATCTAATTCTTCCTCTGCCATTTTCTTTAATGAATCAAGCTTTTCTTTGATACGTAGCTTCTCTCTTAAGTCGTATATCCTATTGTTGATTTCAGTGTACATGATATCGCCTCCCTTTAAGGTATTAAGTTGATTATATCATAAAAGTCCTAAGGAATACTTAGGACAAAATCAATAATCATTTAATTTATTGTTTATTATCTCTAGATTTCTTATATCAGAAAAATCTATGCTCCCTTTTAGATAAATTACTTCTTTTCCTCTTAATATTATAATGGATTTTCTACCATCTACCTCATTTGAATAACTGATAAAATATCCTTCATCTATATCATCCAGTTTATCTTTTATAGATATTATTTCTTTTTCATGTATTAAATCATCTTTAACCATACCATCAAAAATATATTTAGCTATTTTATTGCTCATAGACTTAGAATAGGTGGTCTCTATAGTATAACCCACCCCATATTCAATATATAGTTTCATAAATTCCTTAGGAATATTTTGATTAATTTCACTATAAATCGAAACCTTTGGCACCAATAGACTGCCTTTTCTATCAAATTTTCCAATTTGAGGTTCTGTTATGTTGAAATCCCTACAGGTAAAACCTATATATCCTGCCTTTATCTTATCATTTCTTTGAATGGATCCTGTTTCCAGCATCATATATATGATTACTAATGCTGCAATTGAGAATAAAGCTGTTTTTTTAATTAAATCTAATGTTTCTTTTTTGAATCTAATATCTACCTTATGAAAAATAATTAATAACAATATTGATGATAAAATAATTAAGCTTAAAATCTTCAATCCAATTAAATCAGCTATTATCGTTAATGTCGCGGTTACTAACAATATAAACGCACTTATTGCCCTTAATCTTGCCAGTGCATAGCTGGTCTTTGGAATTTTTTTATTTTTCTTTACACTCAGCTTTGCCTTAATAATCCAAATTAAACACCCAAATATATATGACAATGTAATCGTTAAAAGGAGGATTAGAAATATAGGCATCATAATTCCAGTATTTGTTGATAAGTTTACATAGCTAATAGGTAGAATTCTAGACCATCTAACAGCAAGTAAGGGCCATATAATCCTATTAAGAATATCCATAAAAATAGCTTTACTCAATACCTTTTCATGTAGTTTTTCATCTGTATGAATTGGTATAAGATTATCTTCTTTATTAGAATAAAATACTAACATATTTTTTGATGAGGCAATATACTTCCAGCCTGATTCTTCGCATAGATTGATAAATGAGTTCTTATCATCTTCTTCCGCTGTTCTAGGGTATAGTTCTACAGAAAATACTAATTCTTTAGGTTCAATTTTTCTATATTGGGCAGTCAAAAACTTAATGTTTTTAAGCATCCAGCCTTCTCTTGCCATCTCTTCAAAATGATCCTTTAACGAGAAATAATCTGTAGCTGTAAATAAAAATAACTCCTTCTTTATATCCTTATTCATCACTACACCTCCCTAATACCTCTTCTCCATCCATCACTAATTTTTGTAGTCTTTTAAATTCTTCTTCTAACACCTCTCTACCATCTGGTGTTAATTTATAGGTTTTCCTTCGACCATCATCTGACATAAGTCTGATTAAATTTTCCTTTTGAAAACGTGATAAGAGATTGTACAAAGTCCCAGGTCCTACTTGCACCCGTCCCTTTGTAAATTCATCTATTATCTGCATTATCTCATATCCATGTCTTTCTTCTGTTAACGCTAGAAGAATATAATACATAGGCTCTGTTAAATTTTTAAATTGTTCTTTTGCCATATTATCACCCTATATCTATATTCGATATATCTAATATCAATATATAGAAACTCATAATAAATGTCAATAAAAAAATTGAGTATCTCTACTCAATTTTCTTCTAACAGGCTCACTCCTGTTCTATATATAATACTTGCAAATGTAGATAAGTCATCTCGATACTTTAGCCATTCTTTCTCCGTATATATAACAATATCTAAATCAACGCTATATTCTAACTCGTATAACATTTCTTGTAACAGTTGCCTTTTATTATCCGTATCCATAATAACACATATATCAATATCACTATTTTTTCGCACAACACCCTTTGCATTTGAACCAAATAAATATATATCATTTGGGTTATACTTTTCAATTATTTGATTTTTAATATTTTCAATTTCTTTCTTATCACCTTATGAATACTTGTTAATTTCATTATATCAATTATAGCCTTTTTGTCTATCTTAAATCCTTGTCTTTGTTAATCTTACCTTCCCTTGGGTATAACTAAATTAATTATAATTTTAGGAGTGATCAAATGATTAATATAAAGGTTTTTTCTGATTTTGCATGCCCATTTTGTTATATAGGCTTTTCCATAGCAGATAGATTAAGAAAAGAGAACAAAGATGTGAATATTCAGTACTTTCCATATGAACTAGATCCTGATATGCCTATAGGTGGTGGGGACTTGACAGATAGTATACCTCAAGAGCAAATTGATATGAGCTATAAGCGTATTGAAAGATTGGGTAAGGAATATGACCTTATCTACAATAATAAGATTAAGAAATTTAATACTACAAGATTACACAAAGCAGCCCTTTATGCTGAAACAGTAGGTAAATTCTATGAATTTTCCAAAGAAGCCTTTAGATATATATTTGAATTTGGGAAAAATGTAGGGGACCCTTTAATTATCAATGAAATTGGGTTATATGTTGGGCTAAATATAATTGAAATGAATGAAAAAATTGATAAGGGCGAATTTGACTCACAAATGGAAGAAGCGAAAAAATTAAGCGAGGATTATAATATCGAAAGTATACCTACCTTTATAGTCAATGAAAAGAAATACGTTACCCTTTTAAAGGATTATGAGAAGTTTAGGCAGGATTTACTTAAATAATGAGAAGATAAAAGGACCATGAAATATTTTATGTTTTCATGGTCCTTTAAACTGTAATTAATTGATTTTATACTCTTTATCTTCTATGATTATGCTTTCTATTTCATTTATATCAATAAGTTCTTTAAATATTACTATATTACTAAATTCATCCTTAAACCTATGGTATGAAAATCCATATTTATCCTTAAATTCTATCTCTCTAGCCAACTCCTCTATAGTGCCATCTTTATATTTTAAATTGACTTTTAAAATTGGAATACCTTCTATATCTTCAATACATTTACCCTTTATATTCATCCCTAGATTGGAATATTTTATTTCTGTAATGTAGTATTTATTGTCTACTGAGTGCAGCTCTCCCATATCAATGGTTTTTAAGTTCCCATTGTCCTTTACATCAAATATTACACTTAACTCTTTATCATATTTCTCTAGTTTCTCACCATCCCCACGCATTCCACTTAGAGATAATTCCACCTTTTCTCCTATCATATTATCACTTGTGTTGTAAGTGAAAAGGTAATAGTTTTTATTTTCCGTAGCATCCAGACTTTCAATTTTTTCAGTTTTCATCACACCTATGGAAGGCTTACCTATTTCATTGGGTTCATATATCCTATCCTCAGAATCTGGCTTTGTTAGCTTTTTCATACTAAAAAACGGAACCATTTCCCCTAATTCTTCGTTGTTTTTATTCTCTAAAGATATGATAACGTAATTTTGATTTCCGTCAGTTAACATACTTTCCACAGTTAATTTAAAATCTTCATTTTCAGTAATTGCCAGTACATTTTGTATATCCTTTTCAACTACTTCTGCTTTTTTTCCAAATATCTCTTTAAAAAAGTCTATGTTAGTAAAAGCAAAAACCGTTGTAGCCGTTAGACATATAATCAAAGCAGCTGCCCATATACCCCTAAAGTATTTTTTCTTTATCCTTTTTCTGCTAGTCAAATCAGATTCCTTCCTATCAATTTTTCCCAAAACCCTTTCCTTTATGGCAGCAATATTCACATGATTATCTGAAGTATTTTCAATTTCTATATCCTTGTATTCCTTATAATCCAATTGAGAAAATAAATCCCTTATATTAACCTTCATTAAAAAATCTCCTTTCTTCAATCATAATTTTTAGTCTTTCCCTACTTCTGGACAATTTAGTTTTTACAGTATTTTCATTTAAGTTAAGCCTATTTGCTATATCTTTGACCTTTTCATAAAAGAAATAGTAGCGTACGACGATTTCTTTATCCGGTTCAACTAATTCTGATATTAGACTCTTAAGTAATTGTGACATTTCTTTCTGTAAAATCTTATCTTCTACTTTATCGCCTACCATAAGGTTTATTTGATCATCCAGCGGCTCTGTAAAACCACCTGATGTCTTAAACTTATTTCTAGCGGTATTTCGTGCTATAGCAGCTATATAGGGTTTTAACTCATCATAGCTTGAATCTATCTTATCTGCATTATTCCATAGGGAGATAAATACATCCATACACACTTCTTCAATATCTTCAGCTTCCAAAAAATCTCCCAGTATATTGTTTACTATAGTAAATACATAGTTTAAATACTTGTCCATTAATATCTCCAAAGACCTTTGATCTCTTTTTTTAACGCCTTTGATTAGATGTACGTCTTCCATCAAATCACCCCCATAATTTACCTTATCACTTATATATACAACAAAGCTTTAATTTTGGTTTCATTTTATATTGAATTTAGATAACTTTGTAATTATTTTTATTTTGATTAATTTAAGTATATACAAATTCTAATGTAGAATGGAGTTAATCAAAGATTAAATTACTTCAAATTAAACTATTTGAAAATTTTTTTATTAATATACAACATTTAAACTTCCTAAATTGTATTATTAATGGAAGGACTTACAAGGAGGTGTGAAATTGGATCAATCTTCACTTTATACTAACGATGAGATAATAGAAATCTATAACCGTAATGTAAATACCATATATAAGATTTGCTTAATGTATTTAAAAAATATTCCTGATGCTGAAGATGCAGTTCAAAATATCTTTCTAAATCTTTTACATGGAAATTATAGGTTTGAAAATTTGAATCATGAAAAATCATGGCTGATACTTACAGCCCAAAACCACTGCAAAAATATACTTAAGCACTGGTGGAGGAAAAAGAGAATTGATATTGATAATATACCAGAGCCTTCATATGGAGAGGATTCACCCTATAGTAATGTATGGAATCAAATACTCCTATTACCTAACAAGTATAAAATAGTAATATATCTATATTATTATGAAGGCTATTCAACAGAAGAAATATCTAAAATACTTAATATTAAAAGTTCTACAATACGTACACAGTTGTCTGTAGCTCGTAAGAAATTAAAAATTATTTTAAAGGAGGATGTTAAATGAAAAAAGAAGATATCTATAATAGCTTTGACTCTATTGCGCCAAACGATGTTCAAAAATCAAGGATGTTGAATGGTATATTGAATCCAAAGAGAATTTCCGTAAGTAAGAAACCCTCAAAATTGGTTATAGCAGTAGCTGCAATATTTTGTCTAATGACTACAACTGTAATAGCTGCAAATATATCTTCATTCTTAAATCTTAGGGATAAGATAAACCCAAATATTGTTGAATTTATAAAACCTGTAGAAGAAGTATGTATTGAACAAGGGATAAAAGTGGAAGTTGTAGCAGTTGCACGCTATGATAACATGGTAAAGGCTTATATTACATTTCAGGATTTGGAAGGAGAACGCATAGGAGAAGACCTGAACTTTTTAGATTATTATAGTATAAAAGGTGCAAATTCCTGTGGTTGGTCAATGATAGACTATGACAAAGAGAACAAAAAAGCAACTATATTGTTAGAAGCGGAAAATGATACAAAATTTGAAGGAGAGAATTTAACCTTTAAAGTGGAAAATATCTTCTATGATAATAAAAAATATGAAGACTATGAAATAGGAGTTGATTTAAGCAAAATAAGCCACGATCCTTCCTATATAAATGCAACTACAAAACAGTTTATGTCTTGGTCCCATGGAAATTTATATGGAGGGCTTCATTCAGATAATGAAATAGTTCCTATTTTAACACCCCATGTCATTGATTTTAAATTTCCAGATATAAAAACATCTATGATTTCCAATATAGGAGTCATAGACGGAAAGCTTCATGTACAGGTATGGCGGGATACAAACTTTGACGGTCAAGGTGTCGATATCTATCTAAAGAATTCTAAAGGAGAAAGAATTGATAGAGATACGCATATAAACTTTAAAATAGACGAACTTAAGAAACTTAAAAATCCCAAATATAGTTATTATAGCGAGTATATATTTGATATAGACACTGATAATCTAGATGAATATAAACTTCTTGGATATTTTAGCACCTCTAAGCAGTTAAAGGGAAACTGGGAAGTAAGCTTTACAGCTGAAGATAGCGAAATATTGGAACTAAAGGATATAGAAATAAATGAGCCAAAAGGTATAAAAATTGAAAAAATAGGTATCAATCCCTTTGGAATAAGCATTTCAGGCAAACGAGATATTGCTGCACAAGCTTATGAATTTGATATAAAAATCAATACAGAAACAGATATAATCCAAACTTCCATATTTAGTAGTCGTTGGGAAGATTTACAACATAATAGCAAGGAAAAAGATAGTAAATTCTTAATAATGTATAATATTGAAGAGCCCATTGATTTAAATCTTATAAAATCCATTACCATTGATGGAATTACTGTACCAATTAAAAAATAATAGGTAAGGGGTGAACCCCTTACCTATTCCTAGTTATTAGCTTTTCTCTTATAAGCTTCATATTTTTCTTTAGCATCTTGCTCTGCCTTTGCAAATAATTCATTTGCTATTTCTGGGAAGGTCTTCCTTAAGGAGGTATATCTTATTTCTGAATTTATAAAATCCATAAAGGATTCAGTAGGTTCCTTTGAATCCAACTGAAATGGATTTTTGCCTTCTTCTTTCAATCTTGGATCATATCTATATAGATGCCAATATCCTGATTTAACTGCCCTTTCTTCCTGTCTTATGGTTGTTCCCATTCCACTTCTTATTCCATGATTGATACATGGTGAATATGCTATTATTAATGATGGTCCATGGTAGCTTTCAGCTTCCTTTAATGCTTTTATGGCTTGGTTCATGTTTGCTCCTAGGGCAATTTGGGCCACATATACATACCCATAAGATGCTGCTATCATTCCTAAATCTTTCTTTCTCAGTTTCTTTCCAGATGCCGCAAATTTTGCAACTGCTGCTGTTGGAGTAGATTTAGATGATTGTCCTCCTGTATTTGAATACACTTCTGTATCCATTACAAGAATGTTTATATCTTCACAGGAGGCTAGTACATGATCTAGACCACCAAAGCCAATATCATATGCCCATCCATCACCACCAAATACCCATATAGATTTCTTAATCAAATAATCTTTTCTACTTTCTATTTCTTTTAGTATTTCTTTTGCTTTTTTGTTTTCCACATCTTTATTTAGAAGTGGCAGTATTTGTGTTGTTGTTTTTTTAGATACCTCCGGGTCATTTATTCCTTCAATCCATTCGTTGAAGCATTTATTTAATTCTGAATTTAAATTTAGTGCTAAGAACTCTTCCATTAGTAGTTTGATCTTTTCTCTTATCTTTCTATTTGCTAATGCCATTCCATAGCCGTATTCTGCATTATCTTCAAATAATGAACTTGCCCATGCAGGTCCTTTTCCTTCTTGATTTGAACAGAAACTTGACGAAGGTGATGAACCTCCCCAAATAGATGAACATCCTGATGCGTTTGATATCAGCATTCTATCTCCATAAAGCTGAGTTATCAGCTTAGCATAAGGAGTTTCTCCACAACCTGCACAGGCTCCTGAGAACTCTAATAATGGTTGCTTAAACTGACTTCCCTTTATTGAATACTGATCCATCTTCTCTCCTTTATTCTCTATTGTCATTGCAAATTCCCAATTACTTGCCTGTATTTCATTTTCACCTTCAAATGGCACCATTTTAAGTGCTTTATTCTTAGAAGGACAAACCTCTGCACAGTTTCCACAGCCTGTACAGTCCAGTGTTGATATCTGAATTCTATACTCAAAGTCTTCAAGCCCTTTCCCTTTTGCCTCCAATGTTTCGAATGCTCCAGGTTTCCTATTTACCTCATCTTCATTTAACAAAAATGGTCTTATAGCTGCATGTGGGCACACTAAGGAACATTGATTGCATTGAATGCAGTTTTCTTTTATCCATGAAGGCACATTTACTGCTACTCCTCTTTTTTCATAAGCTGCCGTTCCTGAAGGTATTTCTCCTCTTACTCTATCCATAAATGCACTTACTGGTAGGCTATCTCCCTCTTGTCTATCCATTGGAAATTTTATATTCCTTATAAAATCAGGAATATCCTTTTCTTCTCCTTCTTCATCAGAAATATTCTGCCATCTTTCATTAATGTCTATTTTAGTTAAGGCTTCAATTCCTCTATCTACTGCTTTATAGTTCATAGTTACGATGTCGTCACCCTTTGAGCCATATTCTTCTTTTATAGATTCCTTTAAGTATTTTATTGCCTCATCCACTGGTATTATATTAGCTAATTTAAAGAATGCTGCCTGCATTATCATATTTATTCTTCCGCCAAGCCCTACTTCCGTTGCAATCTTTGTCGCATTTATTGTATAGAAGTTGATTTTGTTATTATAGATATATTTCTTAACCTTTGCTGGTAAATTATGCTCTAATTCTTCCCCTTCCCATATAGTATTTAATAAGAAAGTCCCACCTTCTTTAAGTCCTTTTAATATGTCATATTGATATAAATACGATTGCTTTGAACAGGATATAAAATCTGCTTCCGATATTAAATATGTGGACTTAATTGGCGATTTCCCAAATCTTAAATGGGATATGGTTACTCCGCCTGATTTCTTTGAGTCATAGGAAAAATATGCTTGTGCATACATATCCGTATTATCCCCTATTATCTTTATTGCCTGTTTATTTGCACCTACTGTTCCGTCTGAGCCAAAGCCCCAGAATTTACATCTTACTCTATCTGTAGGTTCAGATGTTATTTCTTTTTTTATTTCAAGTGATGTATGAGTCACATCATCTACTATTCCTATGGTGAATCTATCTTTTGGTTCTTCCAACTTTAAATTTTCAAATACTGAAAGTATTTGTGACGGAGTTGTATCCTTTGAAGCTAAACCATATCTGCCGCCCACAATTGTGATATTTTCTTTTACATCAAAGAAAATATTCTTTATGTCTAAGTGTAATGGTTCTGCCAATGCTCCCTTTTCTTTTGTTCTATCTAATACAGCTATTTTCTTTACAGTCTTAGGTAATACATCTAAGAAATGTTTAGTTGAGAAAGGTCTATATAGTCTTACCTTTACTGCCCCTATTTTTTCTCCCTTATTTACTAGATAATCTACAGTTTCCTCTATTGTTTCTGTTACCGAACCCATTGCCACTACTATTCTTTCCGCTTCTGGGTGTCCTATATAGTTAAATAACTTATAGTCTTTTCCTGTTATCTTGTTTATTTTTTCCATATAGTCGTTTACTATATCTGGAACCCTATCATAGTAGATATTTGATGCTTCAGCTCCTTGGAAATAGATATCTGCATTTTGTGCTGTCCCTTTGGTTATTGGATGTTCCGAATTTAATGCTATATTTCTAAAGTTTTCTACCGCTTTATAATCTACAAGCTTGGCAAAGTCCTCATATTCCATTACTTCTATCTTTTGCAGTTCATGACTTGTCCTAAACCCATCGAAAAAATGAAGAAAGGGTACACTTGATTTTATCGCTGATAGATGGGCTATTCCACCTAAATCCATTACTTCCTGAACACTTCCTGAAGCTATCATCCCGAAACCTGTTTGCCTTGCTGCCATTACGTCCTGATGGTCTCCAAATATACTCAATGCATGAGTTGACAAAGCTCTTGCTGCTACATGAAATACTCCAGGCTGAAGTTCCCCTGCTATTTTATACATATTTGGTATCATAAGAAGTAATCCTTGACTTGCAGTATATGTTGATGATAATGCCCCTGCTGTTAAAGCACCATGAACGGCTCCTGCTGCTCCCGCTTCTGATTGAAGCTCTGTTACTAATACTTCCTGTCCAAATATATTTTTTCTTCCATTGGCTGACCATTCATCTATATGCTCTGCCATATCCGAGGATGGTGTAATTGGGTATATTGCCGCTACATCTGTAAAAGCATAAGCAACATAGGCAGCAGCTGTATTCCCATCCATTGTCTGTGTTTTTCTTGCCATTTTTTGTCCTCCTATTTTATCAAAGTTTAATTTAATAATAGGTAGAGGGTGAACCCCTACCTATTAACCAGTTCATTATGCTATGGCTGGAACCAATTTATCCAATGCCTGTTTTAAGTCTGCTATTATATCGTCCACATCTTCAAGTCCAACAGATAATCTTACCAGTCCTTCGGAAATACCTGCTTCTGCTCTTTCTTCTGGAGTATATGGTGAGTGAGTCATGGAAGCCGGATGTTGGATTAGGGTTTCTGTATCTCCTAAGCTAACTGCAAGTGAGCAAAGCTCAACGGTGTTCATCAATTCTATACCCGCCTCTAATCCTCCTTTTAATTCAAATGCCATCATCGCACCTGGTAAATTCATTTGTCTTTTTGCTAATTCATATTGAGGGAAGCTTTTTAATCCTGGGTAATCAATGCTTTCTATAGCTGGATGTTGTTCCAAGAATTCGGCTACTTTTTGAGCATTGGCACAGTGTCTTGCCATTCTAATATCTAAAGTCTTCATTCCTCTGTTGATTAAATATGCATCAAAAGGACTAAGAACGGAACCCGTCATATCCTTTATACCAACTAATCTTACCTGATCTATAAATTCCTTACTACCTACTGCAAATCCTGCTATTACATCTCCATGGCCGTTTAAGTACTTTGTAGCTGAATGAACCACAACATCAGCACCTAAATCCAATGGTCTTTGAATATATGGAGTGCAATAAGTATTGTCTACTACGACTATACATCCTTCTACCTCATGAGCTATTTTGGCTATGATTTCAATATCAGAAATATTCATATTTGGATTTGCAGGACTTTCTAAGTAGACAACCTTTGTATTTGGTTTCATAGCTTTTCTTACATTTTCTGGATCCGAGGTATCAACAAAATCTACTTCTACTCCAAATCTTGTTAGACCATGATTCATAAAGGCAAATGTACAACCATACAATGTTTTTGCCGCCACGATATGATCTCCTGCACTAAGAGCAGTCCATAGAACTGAAGTTATTGCACCTATCCCTGAACCCATGGAAACTGCCGCTTCACCATTTTCCAAATTAGCTAGTTTATCTTCAACCTGGGTGTTAGTTGGATTGCCCAGTCTTGTGTAGATATATCCTTGCTCTTCTAATGCAAATCTTCTACCGCCTTGTTCTGCTGTATCAAATATGAATGTAGATGTTTGATATATAGGAGTTGAAAGTGCTCCAAATTCATTTTTTTGATATCCAGCATGTACCACTCTTGTTGAAAATTTCATCTTATTTAATTTTTCCTTATCCATTATAAATCCTCCTCATATTAGATTAATATTTTAGTGTAATCAAATTAATTTAAGCTTCATTCTTTAAAACAACCTTACTTTCAGGCATATCATGCTCAAAATTCCATGGATCCTTTTTGATAACACCATCTGTAAATGGTATGAAAATGGAGACTATGGCAAATACACCCAATAGTATTTTATACCATAACAGAGGAATTACTTGGAATGAAGTTACTCCACCATTTGTAAAGCCTACTGCTATTAACATCTGTGCTCCATAAGGAATTAACCCTTGCATTACACATGAGAAAGAGTCAAGTAATGAAGCTGATCTTCTTGGATCTACCTTATACTCATTACATATCTCCTTAGCAATCGGACCATCTATAATTATTGCAACCGTATTATTGGCTGTGGCCATATCTGTTAAGCTAACTAACGCTGCAATTCCAATTTCCGCAGATTTTCTCCCTTTAATCATCTTCCTTATCTTATCAAGAAGCCATTGAATTCCGCCTTCATCCGCAACCATCTTTGCTAAACCACCTATTAGGATTGATAGTAAAAATATTTCAAACATACCGATAAAACCGTTGTAAATTTCCTGCCCTAATACCAATAATGTAAAGTCTTTGTAGATTAATCCAATTATTCCAGATGAGACAATTCCCGCTGTTAATACAATAAATACATTAACACCTTTTAATGCCGTTATTAGAACTAAAATATAAGGAAGCATTTTAACTATGCTAAATATATATTCTTCATCTGCAATAGCTGTAACTGGCTTGCCGAATATAATTAAAAGAATTACAGTTAATATTGAGGCTGGTAATGCCATCATTATATTTAGCCTGAATTTATCCCTCATTTCTACATTTTGAGTTCTTGTTGCAGAAATTGTAGTATCTGAAATTACCGATAGATTATCTCCAAACATAGCTCCACCTATTAATGCAGCAATTACAAGAGGCATATTCAACCCGCCTTTTTCTGCCAGACCTACTGCTATAGGTCCTACTGCAACTATTGTCCCTACTGATGTACCAATAGATAATGATATAAAGCATGAGATTATAAAAATTCCAGGTGTAATAAATTGAGCAGGTATTAATGAAAGTGCGAAGTTAACAGTTGAATCTACTGCTCCCATTGATTTTGATACTGTAGAAAATGCTCCCGCCAAAATGTAAATTATACACATTATGATGATATTCTCATCACCACAGCCTTTGATAAATGTGTTGAATTTATCGTCAATACTCCCTCCAAACATTATAAATGCGAAAATAATTGCTATTAGTGCTGCAATTGGTGCTGGTAGTTGATAAAAAGCCATCTCTACTCCTTGTGCTTGAAGAATTAAACCTGTCCCCATATAAACTATGATAAAAATCAGAAATGGGATTAAAGCTTTACCACTGCTTTTTTTCTTTAGATTTTCCATCAATATACCTCCTAATTTTTATTAATTAACCTTTTATATCAAAAGGATAATTTTCGCTAAAGCCCAAGTTTGTTTTTGTCAATTCCATATTTCTTCATTCTATTTATTAAAAGAGTGTGTGTGACACCCAGATTCCTTGCTGCTTCTCTAATGGAGCTGCTGGTTTTAAGACTCTCTATAATCATCTTCTTCTCTAAGTTCTCAACACTTTCTATCAAGGAGTTTTCATTGATTCCTGTTTCCGATATAAGAGAATAATTTAATATAATATCTTTGGATGTAATCTCCTTTTTAGTGGTAAGAACAATAGCTCTCTCAAGTACATTTTGAAATTCTCTTACATTTCCAGGCCAATTATAATTAATCAGTTTTCTCATAGCGCTTTGTTCTATCCCTGATACATGTTTGTTATATCTTTCTGAATGGATACGGGTAAAATATTCGATTAATATAGGGATATCCTCTTTTCTTTCACGGAGAGGCGGAATATTGATATTAAAAATATTTATTCTAAATAATAAATCCAATCTAAATTCCTTATTTCTTACCATTTCATCAATATTTTGATTAGTCGCAGAAATCAATCTTACATTGAAAGAAACTTCTTTAGTTCCTCCTACCCTTCTTACTTTCTTCTCCTGTAAAACGCGAAGTAACTTAACCTGCAGATGCAGGGGCATTTCACATATTTCATCAAGAAAAACCGTTCCTTTATTTGCAACTTCAAATATGCCTGCTTTCCCTTCCTTAATACCGCCAGTAAATGTTCCAGGTTCATATCCAAATAACTCACTCTCCAAAAGCTGGTCTGGGATAGCTGCACAGTTAATGGCTATAAAAGGCTTATCTCTCCTACTGCTTTCATTATGTATTGCCCTTGCAAAAAGCTCCTTACCTGTACCACTTTCACCAGTAATCAATACTGGGGAGTCTGATTTGGAATAAAGCTTTCCTTGTTTTATCGCATCAAGCATCTTATTGCTTTCCCCAATGATATCATCAAAAGTAATTGGATTATCATATCTGCCAAATACGCTGGATTCATCTATATCATAAAAGGATATTATGTATCCAGAAAAAACGTTTTCATCTTTTGTAATATGCTGTAAGCTTACCTGATAAAGTTGATTGCCTATTTCCATCTTTTCTTTTACTACGGGTTTTCTACCGATATTTTGTTTTAATGAAGACAAAAATTCATCATAACCGTCTATGTATTTTCTAATATTTATTCCTGTTATATCTTTCCCCTTTGATAAGAATATCCTATCTGCTGCATAGTCATTGACATACTTGATATGACCTTTTTTATTTATAAGTGCGACACCGTGAGGGATAATATCCAGTACATTATTCATATCAGTATCCTTTTCTTCAAAAGGGAACAGATCTATCTCTTCAATACTTTCATAGCTATCAAGTAAAAATAAATCCTGTTTTATACTCTCCCAGACTTCATCTTTTATAGGATGTATGTTTATATAACATACATATGTATATACTTCCATCCAAATAATTGGAGCATCATGCTTATATAATACAGACATTGTCCTATAAGTAAGATGGGGAATATCCTCTGAGAATGTTAGTTTTATCTTTCTACTTTTCATTTTTTACCCTCCATTATATTATTTTGCAATTAACATGCCAACTGCTATAATCTCTATAAATCGCATAAACGCTTTATTTCAATAATACTATAAATTTAACCATTGGAATATTTTCATTCCATTATAAAGTATTTATGTTACTATGCGTATTGCAATGGTTTATTTTTATTCCATTTGTAACGATATTAATCTCTCTTCCAGTTATTCACAATTTTTTATTTATAAAAATCGTAAGATTCAATTGAACCTTACGATTTTATCCACTTATATCTATTTATTTGTCATGTTTGTCCTTATTACTTCCTTAAGTAATTCTCTAATATTAATAGACTCTAGATTAACAGGATAATCCATGCTCATAATCCTTGAAAAGTCATAAAAATCATCAATTAATTGGTGTAAAAACCTTGCTTTTTTATCTATAATATCAACATATTCCCTGCTCTCTTTGTTTAAATCAGATTTTAATAAAAGATTATATTGCAAAAAATCACAGTTCCATAATCCGAGCTGTGATCTACACCATATCAAGAAATAATTCTTTCATTATATAAATCTAATCATTAGCAATTTTTTCATTTTATTAATTGGTATATTCCATAAAAATTTCTTTTAAATACTTACTTCCGCTTTCCATCACAATATCATATACTGATTTCCCATTTGACGTTGTAACATATGGATCAGCTTTTGCTTCTAATAAAATTTTTGCCATATCACAATTGTCCATTACCAGTACCATTTCAATTGGATATTTTCCTTCTGAGTCCACTTCATTAATATCCACTGAGCTATCTTTAATTATTTCATTTACTAGTTGGATATCATTCTCCAACACTGCTCTTGTTAGTTGGTCTATGGTAAATTGACCACTCTCACTATTTTCATTTGGTGAAAGCTTTTCTATTTCACCATCACCTACAGTTTCTTTCAACAAACTATCCGTATTTGCCATAGGTAAGGATTTTCCATAACCAACTCCATCTACATTATTAGATTTATCACTTTTTCCTATGGGATTTGTCAGGCAAACTATCCCTATTATTATTGCAGCAGTAACTCCTATACCCGTCCATATAAATTTAGGTTTTTTAAAATAAGCGATATATTTAATCCTTTTATCAATATCCTTCTTTCTATTATGCATGCCTTATTCCACCCCCTCTTTTATCTGCTAAATTATCTCCTTTAATTCCAATATGTTTTTTCTTTAATTCTTTCTATTTTATTATATTATTTCTTATAAAAATCATACTCTTTACCATCACAACTCATGATATCAATACCTTCAAGTATAAAATGTGATATATCTTCTTTTTGAAAACTTGGAACAGAAAAGCATACTCCCTTTGATGATGTAAAAACTGCGGTAGGACCATATGCACCTCCAATTATCCCAATGGATGCAGCCGAAACAGGACTAAATTTATCATCACTATCTGGCTGGACTTTATATGAAATACTACTATTAAATTGCAAATTATCTCCATTTGGGAAAGGAGGTACAACCTCATATATTGATTCCATAGCATATATCTTGGGAACACCATCTGGATTAATTGGATATTCTATAATTTCTCCCCTCTTAAAATATACTGTATGCTTTGTTCCAGATATGGGGTGTTCAAATGAAATCTCCTTATGATTTTCTTCAATATTCATTTCAAAATGTATATCTAGCGGAAAAAACCAATGGATTGGATGAGTATAAAACTTCATGCTGTTTATCCTATCTAAGCGTAAAAATCGTAATATTTTCTTTATTTTTGAATCTGTTTCAGGATAGGGTATACAATAACGTGCACACCCAAAGCTATTCTCATCCTCCAAAATTGATGAATAGGCTCTTTTTATAGGCTCTAGCTCTACATTGTCTTGTAGTGATGGTATATCCACTGAACTACTTGAGGAAAATCCTCCTAGTACCTTATTGCCATTTATCCAAATTTCTTTGAATGATACAGCTTGATAGGGATGTTCCTGTTCTGCACAACGTCGCTCCAATGATGTTAATCTGTCTTCAATTGTCACATACTTCTCAATATATTCTCTAAGACTTTCCTCATCTAAAATAGTAATAATATCTAAAACAATCCCTTTTGAAAATCTATATATAAAAGGGATAAAGCATTTGTTTCCTCTATGTTCAAACTGCCAATTAACCCTCTGTGGTAATCCAGTAGGTCCTTTATCTCTACCCCATAAACTTGAATTATAATATACCTTCATTAATTGCACCTCACTATTGCTCTATTAAAATAATTATAGCATATAGATTTAAAAAAAATATAATTTGAACAGTAAAATAAGTATTTTACCCTGTTAAAAATATTTATGATAATCACAATAATACAACCTTTTTATGAGGTTTTAATGTCTATTTGGGTAAAATTATTTAAGAGGAGTGAAGGCTAATGAAAGTAGAATATATATACCATAGTGGATTTACAATAGAAACTGAAAATTATTTCTTAGTATTTGATTACTATAAAGGAGATATTAGGTTAAAGGATAAGAAAATTATTGTTTTTTCAACTCATGGGCATGGCGACCACTTTAATCCTACTATTTTAAAATGGCAAGATGATTATCCCAATATTTCATACGTATTAAGTAGTGATATAGGTGTAGAATCTTCTAAAAGCATCCATATAATGAGTCCATATGAGGAATTAAAGATAGATGATGTACTGATAAAATCCTTTGGTTCCACAGATTTAGGACTTTCCTTATTGATAAATGTTGAAGGAAAAAATATATTCTTTGCAGGAGATTTGAATTGGTGGCATTGGGAAGATGATTCACGTGATGCACAACTTAAGGAAGAAAAAGATTTTAAAAATGAAATAGCAAAGATTAAAGGAAATAACATAGATATAGCCTTTTTCCCTGTAGATCCAAGGCTTAGGGACGGATATTATCTAGGAGGAGAATATGTAATAAGAGAATTAAAACCTAAGGTATTTTTCCCAATGCATTTTGGGGATAAGTATGAAGTAATCCCTAAATTTATCAACAGAATTAATAATCCATCTGTTGATATTGTTGGGATAAATAAAAAAAATCAGGTATTTGATATATTTTAATCTATTGGTAAATATTTAAAAAAGGTTTATTTTTTTATTTTATAGTGTATAATATAAGTAAGGTAATCGACAGCGCATAGGTGCGGTTGCCACAAAGTCAAAATTTAAAGCATTTTAATCACTCTGTGGACGAGACAGGGTGATTATTTTTTCCCTTAGTGTTATCCTTATTTAGCATAACAATTAAGGAGATTAGTGATATTAAAAGCATATTTGATGAAATAATCAACGTAAATACTTCATATGCCTTCATATCTAATATAATTTCTCTATTTCAACTTTTGTTTTTAAGAAAATGCATTGCAAAAGGATTGTATTTATCTCTCGTTTTTGTAGCTCATCAATTGTAATAATGTAGTCAACCAGTAATATTTAAAAATTAACTCGTTGGTGCTGGCAATTTTCTTATTTGCTACCTTTTTAGTATTTTATATGTTATAATATTACGATTATAATTTTAGATAGGATGATAATGAATTGATTAATGTAAATAACGTAAGTTTAAGATATGGCTCACAAAAGCTATTTGATGATGTAAATCTAGTTTTTACACCTGGTAATTGTTATGGTGTAATTGGTGCTAATGGTGCTGGAAAGAGTACATTTTTAAAAATTTTATCAGGAGATATTGAACCAAATACAGGAGAAATCTCCATTGCTCCAAATGTACGTATGTCTGTATTAAAACAAGACCATTTTGAATATGACGATTGCCAAGTGCTGCAAACAGTAATCATGGGTAATAAAAGACTATATGAAATAATGGTAGAAAAAGACGCAATTTATTCAAAGGAAGACTTCACAGATGAAGATGGTATAAAAGCATCAGAATTGGAAGCTGAATTTGCTGAAATGGATGGATGGAGTGCTGAATCAGAGGCCTCATCTCTGCTACAGGGGTTAGGTATATCCACTGATTTACATGAAAAGAATGTATCAGAATTGACAGGTAACGATAAAGTTAAGGTACTTTTAGCCCAAGCCCTATTTGGTAAGCCTGGGATTTTGATACTAGACGAGCCTACTAACCACTTGGATGTAAAGAGTATAAAATGGCTACAAGAGTTCTTAGGAGATTTTGAGGGTACAGTTATTGTTGTATCCCATGATAGGCATTTCCTCAATGAAGTATGTAACCATATGGTAGATATTGACTTTGGAAAAATTAAAATGTTCGTAGGAAACTATGATTTCTGGTACGAATCAAGCCAGTTGGCTCTTCAAATGATGAAGGACCAAAATAAGAAAAAGGAAGATAAAATAAAGGAATTACAATCCTTTATCGCTAGATTTAGTGCCAATGCATCTAAGTCAAAACAAGCCACATCTCGTAAGAAATTACTTGAAAAGATTACTCTAGATGATATAGTTCCTTCTACCAGAAGATATCCATTCGTTGGATTTACAATGGAAAGAGAAGTAGGTAATGAAATACTTACAGTAGAGGATTTATCAAAGACGATTGATGGTGTAAAAGTATTAAATAATATTAGTTTTAGGATAAATAAAGGGGATAAGATAGCTTTTATAGGTGATGAGATAGGTATTACTACCCTATTTAAGATACTTGTAGGAGAAATTGAACCTGATGAAGGAAGCTTCAAATGGGGACAAACAATTACAAAATCCTATTTCCCCAAGGATAACTCCGAATTCTTCAATGATGTAGATTTAAATCTTGTAGATTGGCTAAGACAATTTTCTGTTGATCAAAGTGAAATCTATATTAGAGGATTTTTAGGTAGAATGTTGTTCTCAGGTGAAGAAGCCTTAAAACAAGCTAAGGTTTTATCTGGTGGAGAAAAAGTAAGATGTATGTTATCAAGGATGATGTTAAGTAATTCAAATGTACTTATCCTTGACCAACCAACAAACCATCTAGACTTGGAATCTATCACATCCGTAAATAATGGATTGATTAATTTTAAATCAAATGTATTATTTACATCCCATGACCATCAATTTATCCAAACCATAGCTAATAGGATAATTGAGATCAAACCTGAAGGATTTGTTGATAGAACTATGACTTATGAGGAATATATAGAGAAGTTTTATTAGATTAAGAAAATCTCCTTAACATTAATGACAAAGCTGATGCTTTGTCATTATTCATCTTCACTATATTCAAGTATATCTCCAGGCTGGCATTGTAGTTCACGACAAATTGCTTCCAATGTAGAAAATCGTATAGCTTTAGCTTTATTTGTTTTAAGAATTGATAAATTTGAATTTGTAATGCCAACCCTCTCTGCCAATTCATTAAGACTAATCTTTCTTTTCGCCATCATTACATCAAGATTTACTATTATCAATATAATCACCCTTAAATCATTAAGTCATTTTCATCTTTTATGTCTATTGCCATTTTAACAATTAAAAGGCATACTCCGTCTTTCTAGGTGAAATGAAGAATTCATGTTTTGTCTGTTAATCATAGTCTTATGGGATCCTTCGCAGGCTCAGGATGACACCAGCAGTGATTATACTGCCCGTCTCAGAATGACACCTTTGGTGTTTTGCTGTTAGCTGTTACCTGTTAGTTGTTAGCTTTATATTATCTTCCTCAAATAATTACTCAATTTATCAATTGTAATTACCATCAAAGAAATTCCCAGTAGCAGAAACCCTACCTTCTCCCAATTTCTCCAAGTTATATTCATTGATAATATAGTACCGATTCCTCCTGCACCAATTATACCTAATATGGTAGAATTCCGTATATTGGATTCAAGTCTATACAACGCAAGACTTATAAATGTAGGAAAAGTATGAGGCAATAACCCATGTCTATAGCTTTGAAGATTTGTAGTCCCTACTACTATCACACTATCTTGTATATTCTTTTCTGTACTTTCCAATACCTCGCTATACATTTTAGTAAGTACCCCTGTAGTATAGATGCTTAGAGCCATTGCACCTGCCAATGGTCCAGGTCCTACCCCTCTAAAGAATATTATTGCCGTAATAATCGGCGGAAAGGTTCTCAATATATTTATAAATCCTTTTAAAAAGATTGAAATGCCTTTATTAGGTGATGTATTGTACGCTACTAGATATGAAAGAATTAAAGCAAAGAATGACCCGACAATTGTTGCAAATATTGCGATAAAGAAGCTTTCCTTTATACCCTCAATAAGCTTTGGATAGTATGATATATCCATTCTAACCATTCTTGATATAATTTGATTTCCCTGCTCAATACCAAGTAACAATCTGTCATAGCTTATATCAAAGGATTTGAATACCACAATAAACAATCCGACTATAATCAAAGGTATATAAATCAGCTTTGAAATCTTATACCTTTTATATGTTTCAATGGATTTAAATTTTATAGTTGATTTTCTCAAAGCCTTTCTTAAAAATAAGCTGCTTAAATCGATTAAAAGAATCGTTAAAAATAATATTAGTATTAGCATAGAGAGATTATCATATCTTAGGTGATTTAGGTCCCTCCACATAATCTGTCCAATTCCACCTGCTCCAACCAATCCTAAAATAGATGCACTACGGATATTAGTCTCTAAAACTATGAAGAAAACAGAGATTGATAGCTCAAGCATATGTGGCAGTACACAATATCTTAGAACTTGTATGGAATTCGCACCAACAGATCTTGTGGAACTCAACTGATTTTCTTTTATAGATTCTATATATTCTTTAAATAATTTTAATGACATTAAAAATGCTATTATAGATAATGCAACAATTCCAGAAAATTTACCAATGCTAAAAACGCTAACTAAAAGTGCAGCCCATATTAAACTAGGAATAGTTCTTAAAAATGAAAAAATCGTTGTCAATATCTTGGCAATAAATTTGTTTGTAGTAATATTTTCTGCTATAAGCAATGAAAATGGTATAGCTAGGATAACTCCGAGAATTGATGAAACTACAGCTATCTGTATAGTTTCAAGTAATTTTTCAAATACTTCACTTACATAAGATAAATTTGGGTTTAACATCCTATTAAATAGCCCCATCATATCTGGTATTCCTTTAAAAAGCCTTACAAAGTCAAACTCTACTTTAAATCCTAAATATAATAGAAGGATGATAAATCCAAGAGTGAAGGTTATTTTATTGACTTTCTTCTTAGTTATATAGCTTTTCAAGGAGTTTATCATCTATTTCACCCGGCTTTCCATCAAATATAATCTTACCTTTTTTTAAAGCTATGATTCTATCGCAATATTTCTTAGCTAAGTTTACATCATGAAGATTTATAAGGATTGTAATGTTTTTCTTTTCATTGACCTTTTTAAAATAATCCATAATATTTTGCGATGTACTTAAATCAAGACTTGCCACAGGTTCATCAGCCAAGATAATCTTTGGCCTTTGACACAAAGTTTTTGCTATTGCAACCCTTTGCTTTTGTCCCCCGCTTAGCTCATCTGCTCTTACAAACATCTTCTCACTAAGCCCAACCTGTCTTAATGCAGTACTTGCCCTTTCATAATCATCATCATTAAAAGTTCCAAGTAAAGACTTTAAGGGGGACTTGTATCCAAGTCTCCCTATCAAAACATTATCTAAAACTGTAGATCTTTCTATTAAGTTATAATCCTGAAATACGAATCCAATACTCTTTCGGACATTTCTCAACCCAGAATTATTTAAACTTGTAACATCTATATCATCAATGTAAACTTTCCCCTTAGCTGGTCTTACCAATAGATTAATAGTCTTCAATAAACTAGATTTACCACTGCCACTGGAGCCGATTATTCCTACGAATTCCCCTTGCCCTATTTCTAAACTTACATCATCTACTGCTAAAACTTTTCCGTCATATATTACAGTTATATTTTCTAATTTAAGCATAAAGTTCGCCCCTATTTACCTTCTTTCAAATCAACATTCATAGTTTCTGCTGTAGTCCTAATAACGTCATAATCTGCGTCTGTTGCTTCAGCAAAGCCATACATATTGAATAATTCCTGTAATAAAGCCTTACCTTCATCTGTAGAAGCAATATTCAATAATGCTGTCTTAATTTTATTTTGCATATCCTTATCCATATTACCCTTTACAGTAACACTTATATTTGGAATATAGTCAGTATAACCTAAAACTTCAGTCTTTTCCATAGAATCTGGAAATTCCTTTTCGTATCTTTGTCTAACGTCTACGAATGTAGTCGCTACATCTATATCACCATTTAATAATAATTGTAATGATTTATCATGTCCTCCACTATATACATATTGTATATCTTTTTCTAAGTCTATTCCTTCTTTGATTAAGTGTGCTCCTGGGAATAAATATCCTGAAGTAGATGATGGGTCAACAAATGCAACTTTTTTACCTTTTATATCTGCAAATGATTTTATTCCGCTATCTTTTCGAACTAAAAATTGGGATCGATATTTAGCTTCCATATCTTTATTTAATGCTGTTAAAATTACCTGTGCGTTACTCTCCTTATTTGCTAGTACATAAGCAAATGGTGGAATAAATCCAAAGTCTACCTGTCCTGACCCTAAACCTTCTACTACACCAACATAGTTTGTAGCTGTAAATCCTTCTACTTTAACACCAAGTTCCTTTGACAACATCTCTGTTAATGGCTCTACAGATTCTATTAATTTATCTCCATCACGCATAGGAACAAAACCCATTTTAATGACTTCTTCTTTTTTTTGTGTACAACCTATCATTGAAATTGTCATTAGAACTGCCAATATTACTAATAATATTCTTCTCATCATAATCCCTCCAAATTCTTATTTCTAATTTAACTGTACTACATTTTAAAATATATTGCAATACACTTTATGTAATTATTTTATTCCGTATCCATCTATACCGATACGCTTAGGTTAAAAAAATACCAACCGTTAAATAAGAGGGGGAATTCTTATTTTTAACGGTTGGTAGTAGTTTAATTCAAATCGGTAAATTCTATTACTAGTTTTATTTCATTACCGTTTCTTATTACTGACAAGTTAGCCTTGTCACCTTGTTTATATTTGTATAAAGCTTTTTTTAGTTGACTTATACTATCTATTTCAATATTATCAATTTTTGTTAGTATATCACCAGTATAAATACTAGCTTTATCTGCTGGGGAATTTTGTTGAACTTGTAATATTACTAAACCTGTATCAACAGGTAACTTAACCCCTACTCTTCCTTCATATTCCTCAACTGACATTCCAGTGATACCCATTAATACAGTCTTATATGAACCTTTCTTAATTACTTCTTCTACAATAGCCTTTGCTTGATTGATTGGTATGGAGAATCCTAATCCTTCAGCAGATTTCATCTTTGCTGTATTTATACCTATTACCTCACCCTTACGATTTAGCAATGGTCCACCACTGTTTCCAGGGTTGATTGAAGCATCGGTTTGGATCAAATCATCTATTACTGTTAATTGATCAACTTGAACTGATCTATGAAGTCCAGAAATAATTCCTGAAGTTACTGACCTTTGGAATTCTAGTCCCAATGGATTGCCTATTGCTATAGCAATTTCCCCTACTTCCAATTCATCAGAATCTCCAAGATCTGCAACTGGAAGTCCTGTAACATCTACCTTTACTATAGCTAAGTCTAGTGTTGCATCATTCCATAAAACTGTACCTTGAACCTTATCTCCATTTTCAAACAGTACTTTTATATCCTTAGCATTTCCATTTGCTACAACATGGGAATTGGTTAATATATATCCATTACTATCTACTATTACCCCTGACCCAACCCCTGGAACGTCTCTTTTACCAAACCAGTATAGGTCTTGTGTTTCAATTGTAGTAATTCCTACTACTGAGCTCATAGCCTTCTTTGCTACTGCAGCTACTGTTGAAACATCATCATTAGTATTGATTGTTATAGCTTGCTGAGTATATTCCTTGCTAGCTGTATTTACATTCTTAAATAACATTGGTGCTAAGAATGTAGAAGACAAGCCACCAACTATGGAACATACTAGGGCTAAAGCCACATAGGAGAAAAAGCTACCCCTAAAGGATTTTCTTTTCTTCCCTTTTCTTTCTGGAGCATGAGGCATTTGTGGTTCTTCTTTATGTTCATTTTCTTCTTCATTGGCATTTACAAGTATAAAGCTTTGTCCATTAATATACTCTTCATTATCAAATTTATTATCGTCCATATTTTCAACCTCCTATTAAATCAAAATAGTAATAACTATCTTAGTTCTTACCTTCATTTTTAATTCTTAATTCTTAACTCTTAATTGTATATTACCCAATAATTGTATCAATTTTATGTACAAATTATGTTTTTGTTGTGGGAATTTGTTATGTTCTAGTTAATTTTGGTATAATAGTTTAAAGAAAACTAAGAGGTGATTTTTATGTCCTATAAGATATATTTAGTTGAAGATGACAAGAACTTAAATCTAGTACTAACTACATATTTAGAGAAGGAAGGATGGAATATCACATCGTTTTTAACTGGAAAAGAGGCGCAAAACCAAATTCCTAATCCACCTGATTTATGGATCTTGGATATTATGTTGCCTGATATTGATGGATATCAGCTTATTCGAGAGATTAAGGTAAAGACACCCAATATACCTGTAATCTTTATATCAGCTAGAGATGCGGATATAGATAGAGTAGTTGGGCTTGAATTAGGAAGTGATGATTACTTGGCAAAGCCATTTTTACCAAGGGAGCTTGTTATTAGGGCAAGAAATCTGCTTGATAGATTTAAACAAGAAAAGTCTACACTAGACAGATTACCCCCATATACAATAAACAAAGATAGTAGGTTGGTAAGCTTAGATGGAGAAACTATTGATTTGACTTCAAAGGAATATGATTTACTTATTTACTTATCAAATAATCAAGGCGTAGCACTATCTCGAGAGCAAATTTTAAATAGCATATGGGGAGACGATTATTTCGGGTCAGATAGGGTCGTTGATGACTTGATTCGTCGCTTGCGAAAAAAGATGCCAGAATTAGACCTAGAGACAGTTTATGGTTTTGGCTATAGGGTGATTAAAAAATGAAGAATTATCCCTTATCAATTCAAATATGGATAGTATTCGTAATTATTACTTTGGTAATCTCTATTCTTTTATCTTTTATAATGCCACTAACCTTAAGAGATTTCTTTACGAAGGAACTTTATAGGACAATAGACTCTGCACAAGAAATTATATTCAATCAATTTGAAGTTATAAATCCAGATGACAGTATCCTTGGCACTGACAAATTACAGGATACACGAACAGTAAGGCATATACTAATCTATGGAGGAAATCAAGTAGTATTAAGTTCACCTATTACAGTAGACTTTCTAACTCAGGTAAAGAAAGAAATAGAAGTTCAGAAGAAGACATCACAACATTATACAGGAAAAATAAATAATGAAAGAGTATTTTACACAATTACTAAAGGTCACGCTTTTGGTCGCGAAGCTTATTTAGTATCTTATATGGGTGATGCTTATAGAGAGGACTTAGTTGATACACTTTTTAAGAAGCTGTTGAATACTATGATTATTGTCATATTATTGAGCTGGATACCAGCAATACTATTGTCAAGATACCTCTCTAGACCATTGGTAAATTTACAACAACGTGTATATCGACTTGCTAACAAGGAATGGAATGAGCCTATTGTAGTTGATAGAAAAGATGAAATAGGAAAACTGGGCAATTCAATAGAAGAATTGAGGACTGAACTAATACGTCAAGATGAGACGGAGCAATCCTTCTTGCAACATATATCCCATGAATTAAAGACTCCTGTAATGGTAATAAGAAGTTATGCTCAGGCAATTAATGATGGCATCTTCCCAAAAGGCAATTTAAACAATTCAATTGCAATCATTGATGAAGAAGCAGAAAGACTGGAAAAAAAGATAAGGAATCTACTATATTTAACTAAGCTTGACTATCTTGAAAATCACGCCCACGAGAACTTAGAAGAATTTTCTTTAGATACACTTATTAGAGATGTGGTAGATAGGCTGAATTGGAACCGAAAAGACTTGGATTGGGATATTGATTTAGATGAAGTCCATATCAAAGGAGATTTAGAACAATGGAGAATTGTAATTGAAAACTTAATCGATAATCAAATTCGATATGCAAAATCCCAAATCCAAATCTCTTTGAAGAAATCCAAAGAAAAAACATATCTTAGAATATATAACGATGGACCACACTTTGACAAAACATTGCTTGATAATATGTTTATGGAATTTAATAAGGGATATAAAGGAGAATTCGGTCTAGGTTTAGCAATAGTAAAGAGAATATTGGACATTCACAACTCAACTATTTATGCTAAAAATGAGGATATAGGTGTATCATTTAATATAGAAATTTAAAAGGGTTAACAAAGTGTCATTTCAACCGTAGTGGAGAAATCTCAGTTTTTAAAAGATGAGATCCATATCGGGCGGGTATGGAACCCCGTCCCTACGGCTCGAGAAGATATTAAAATAAGGGGGCTTAATTAATGAATAGTTTAAGGTATTTAGTAGCAGATTTACCTGATGATATCAAAAATTTTGTAACAATTGGAAACTTTGATGAAGCAAATAAATTGATAGCGCTTTACATGAATAGAAATATTTCAACCATGTTGAAAGAACGACTCAATTTTGAAAAACATAGGATGAAAGTATTAAAAAGACAATATACGTACTCTTATGATAAAGCCCTAGAGTTGATGCAGAAGAAGATAGATAATTTTTCGCAAGAAGAATTAGATAAATTAAAGGCACAAAGATATATAGATTGGATATTTATTGATGGGAAACCTATGTTTCATAGAAGTTTCTTTGAAAATATATTGAAAGTAAATAAGGATATAAAGAATAGACTTAAAAATAAAGATGATGAAAACCCAAGCACTATATTAAACGATACAGTAAATGAAATCATCTCCAACGGAGAGAAAAAGTATTTTATCTACGTAAAAACTGGTATTGAGTTAATGGAAGAAGGAACAAGAATTGGAGATAAGATAAGAATCCATATTCCAATACCTCAAAATGCAATTCAGATTAAAAATATTAAAATACTAAATGCATCCCATGAAATAAAATATATATCCCCTGAAAACCACCCCCAAAGAACAATTTACTTTGAAGAGGATGTAAAAGGCGGGGACAAATTTACAGTAGAATATTCCTATGAAAATCATATTAAATACAATAAATTGGATTTTGATAAGGTATCAAGATTGCAACCTAAATTTCATACAGAAGAATTGCCCCCACATATTATCTTTACACCATTCTTAGTAGATTTGGCTAATGAAATAGTAGGAACAGAAACAAATCCATTGAAAAAGGCACGAAAAATATATGACTATATCACAAAAAATGTTCAATATTCCTATGTGCGATCATATCAAGCTTTAATAAGTATTGCAGAATATTGTGCATATAATTTAAAAGGTGATTGTGGAGTTCAAGCATTATTGTTTATTACATTATGTAGAATAGTTGGGATTCCCGCAAGATGGCAATCAGGACTATATGTTGATCCAGAATATATTGGTTGCCATGACTGGGCACAATTTTATATAGAGCCATATGGTTGGCTATTTGCTGACCCATCCTTTGGTGGAGGAGCATTAAGAAACAATAACGAAAAGAGATGGAATTTTTATTTTGGAAATCTCGATCCATTTAGAATGGTAGCAAATTCTGAGTTCCACTATGAATTCTCACCTGAAAAGAAATTCCTAAGGTCTGACCCTTATGACAATCAAGTTGGAGAGGCAGAATATCTTGATGGACCAATATATGATGGAGAAGGCTTTAAACCTATAATGGAGATAATAGATATGCATGAGATATAGTGGGGTTCCATGGAACCTCACTGTCATTTCGACTGAAACGTAGTGTAATGGAGAAATCTCATCTTTTGAAAGATTAAAAGCAGAGATCTCTCGACTACGCTCGAGATGACAAGTAATACCGCCCCTTTAATTTTCTTCCTCTACCTTAAACTTTTCTTTTAAATATTTAATATCATCTTGGATAAATCTGTGTTCCACATCTTTCACATTAAAATTGACCGTCTTAAATACCCATTGGAATATGGGACCTCCTAAAAATGCCATTATTACAGTCCCAAGTCCTAAACTTCCACCAAGAAAATATCCAACAATTACAGCACCTAATTCAGTCATGCTCTTATTGAATTGTACAGACTTTCCTGTTCTTTTTGTCAATATTACCATCAAGCCATCCCTTGGACCTGCACCTAATTGAGCCAACAAATATATCCAACATCCATATCCTTCCAATACAATCCCTAATATTAGCATTATTAAACTAGGGAAAAAACTATTAAATGTAGGAATTAGATTGTTTAACATTAGAATGTCTATAAAGGTTCCTATTAATATCATATTTGAAATTGTACCCCAACCTATATCTTGACCCAATACTACATCTAGAATTACAATCAATAGACCTACTGCTATGTTAGCCTGTCCTATTGTAATACCTGTAACCCTTGACAATCCTTGATGGAAAACATCCCAAGGGGCTACTCCAAGATTTGCATTTAAGGTCATTACAATCCCAACGGCAAATAAAAACAACCCTAGTATTAGCTTTATTAATCTAATTATTTGCTTTTTCATTTATTTACCCTCTTTACGGTTATTTTTGACTCAGGTCTCATACCATCCCCCCGTTAATCATCGTATTCATCTAAAAAAGAAGTTTTCTTTCCGTCCTTTTCCCAACCTAAGATAGCCTCCATATTTACATTTTCAGCTGCTCTAAATATGGACATGTCAACATTGGTAAATGTTTCTTTTAATTTCTCAATTAAGTCTTTTATCTCATATCTTTTATTCCCTATTCTCTTAGCTGCTACCATACAAGCACAATTTAAAGGCCATATTCCACTGTTTTGGATAAACCTTTGAATATACTTTTCCTCTATTAGATACAATGGTCTTATAAGCTCCATATTCTCAAAGTTTTGTGCCTTGAGCTTTGGCATCATGGTCTTAAAACTACCAGCACATAATAAGTTTAGCATTGTAGTTTCAATTACATCATTGAAATGGTGACCTAAGGCTAATTTATTGCACCCTAATTCCTTTGCCTTACCATATAAAGCACCTCTTCTCATTCTGGCACACATATAGCAAGGATAATCCCCAGCAATTTTGTCTGCTACTTTAAATACATCTGCGTCATAGATGTGGACGGGAATATTTAAATATTTACAGTTGTCCTCTAGTAGTTCCCTAATATCAGGATGATACCCAGGGTCCATGGCAATATATTCTACCTCAAAGTTTTGATTACCATTCTTATAGAGTTCTTGAAATAGCTTTGCCATAAGTAAACTATCCTTACCGCCTGAAATAGCAACAGCTATTTTGTCCCCATCTTGTATAAGCTCATACTCTTTTATCGCCTTGATAAACTTACTCCATATATGTTTTCTATATGTTTTAATAATGCTTCTTTCTATATCAGCTAAAGGTTTTCTTTCATTGAAGGGTACAAGTATTTCACAACCTTCACCCTTTAAACCTAAATCCTTATCTTCCAAAAAAATCACTCTTTCTAAAAATAATAACTAAAACAAAGGAGAGGAATTCCCTCTCCTATTATTATACATTAAATCTGAAATTTATAATATCTCCATCTTGAACAATATACTCTTTACCCTCTAATGTTACAAGACCTTTCTCCTTAGCCTTAACCATGGAGCCATGTTCCTTTAAATCTTTGAATCTACAAACCTCAGCTCTAATAAACCCTTTTTCAATATCAGAATGGATTTTACCTGCTGCAAGCTTTGCAATGGTACCTTTTCTAATAGGCCATGCTCTTACTTCATCAGTTCCTGCAGTTAAGAATGAAATAAGTCCTAAGTGATCATAAGCTGTCTTAGAAAGTTTATCGATACCTGACTCAGTAATACCCAATTCCTCAATAAACATCTCTCTATCTTCTTCCTCTAATTCAGTGATTTCTAATTCAGTCTTAATACTAACTTCAATTAGCGGAGTATTTGTTTCTTTTGAGAATTTTTCTAATTGTTCCTTTCCAGGATAATTCTTCTCTGCTAATTGATTTTCGTCTATATTTACAACTAAAATCATAGGCTGTTCAGAGAGGAAAGAGAATGTCTTCAATAATTCTTTCTCTTCATCATCTAAATCCACATTATGAATAAGTAATCCATTCTCTAATGCCTCTCTGCATTTTTTAAGCACTTCTAATTCTGCTAAGTTCTCCTTAGTTACCTTTTTAGATGTCTCTATTCTTTCAATACGGTTTTCAATAACTCCTAAGTCAGCAAATAATAATTCCATATTGATTGTTTCTATATCTCTCATAGGGTCAATGGAGCCTTCCTCATGAATTACATTGTCATTTTCGAAAGCCCTGATAATATGAACTAACGCATCAGTCTTTCTTATATTGTCCAAAAACTGATTCCCAACTCCTTTACCGGCAGATGAACCTTTTACAAGTCCTGGAACATCTATTACTTCAATAGTTGCATAAGTGGCTTTTTTAGGATTATACATATCTCTTAAGAAGTCAATTCTTTCATCGGGTATCTTAGCAATACCCAAATTTGCCTCAACCTTCCCAGTTGAAAATCCCGTAGTCTCTATATTTGATCCTGTGAGTAAATTAAACAAAGTAGTTTTACCTACCGATGGTAAACCGATTAATCCAATTTTCATATATTTGCAAGGTCTAAAACCTTACTTTCAACTCCTTTAGCTTTAAAATCTTCCTTCTCTTATGATATTAAAAAAAATGAAGATTGTAAAGGGGAAGACAACCCTTAATTAAAACAAGGTAAGATTTATAATCCTACCCTGCTATTTTTATATTAATAAAACTTTAATTACTTGGCGTTAATTTAATAGTAGGCACTAAACCTCGTGCCTACCATTATTACATATCTAATTTAGGATAATATACTTCTGTCCATTGTTCGTATGTGTCATCAAGTCTTATATACAGGTGACTGTTAATAGCCTCCATCATAGCTTCGTAATACCACATTGTATCCAATAAATCAGGGAATCTCTTAGCATCTGATAATATGTGTTCTTTATGGACCCTTCTTTCCAACACATTATTTACTAATGTTGCAAATTCAGCCCTAGTTATATATTTGTCTGGCTTAAAAGTTCCATCCGGATACCCATTTACCCAGCCTTTTAAAGCTGCAGAATTAATGTACTCACTTGCCCAGTGTCCACTAATGTCAGAGAATAAATTACTATTTGAAGTAGATAATTTATCAAACTTTGATGCTATGGTTGCTAATTCGGCTCTAGTTATATAACCACCTGGTCTGAAGCTTCCATCTGGATATCCATTTATAATACTTCCATTAGCAAGTGTTGCTATATGTTTAACTGACCATCTATTTGATTCAACATCTGGGAAGTTTTCAGCTAGGGTCAATATACTCCATTTATATTCTGTTTCAAGAAGTCTATAAAATACTGCTGATACCTCTTCTCTAGTTATCAATCCTTCTGGTCTTACTGTATTATCAGGATAACCTTGGATATATTGGATGTGATCCTTTATGTTTAATGATGCCTCAGGAACTGGTTCATCTATGATTTCTTCTTTGTCTCCATTATCATTGTCATCATCGTTATCTCCGCCACCATTATCCACGATGTTTTCCATTAAGTTTATGTATATGGGCATATGAGCCGTAAGTGACTGTAATTCATTGCCTGCTTCCGGAACCATTTGAAGTGTATATTTTAAATCTATGGTTTCTCCTCTTGCTAAACTAAATTTATCCTTTGGCTCTAGTACATATCCTTTATATTCCTTACTATCTCGCTCATATAAGACATTTTCAAGGTTTGTATAATCTATTATTGTTCTGTCGAATGAGAAAAGCACACCCTTTTCTATTTTCAATCTAACGTTTCTGAGAAATGAATCAAATACCTCTTGTTCTGTATAACCATTTCTTATCTCTATTTTCTTTAAACCTACTGCCATGTTATTAACATCAATTTTTTTAAATTGATTACTAATCCTAATAACTCCACTAATTCCACCTATTCCTTTTTCAGCCTGCTCTACTGTAGCTGGATACAACTGCCCATCGAATAAGTTCCCTTCCTGTGATATACTACCATCACCGTTTATTGTAACAATGACATTTGGACTTTTACTTTGATTTGTTGCAAAGGTAGATTGTGCTAAATTAAAGGTAAAATAGCCCACTAATATAGTTATAATCAAAATTTGTACTATGGTCTTAAATTTAATTTTCATTATTAACACTTCCCGTTAAAGTAGTATATATGAACCCACTATCATTGTATCTATTTGTGGATTTTTTTACACCATACATAAGAATACTAATATATACTACTTTTTGAGTAATTCATATATAATGCACAATTCTCAGTTCACAATGCACAATTAAAAGGCCCTAGCAATTGCAGGAAGTTATCCCACGCCTTCAAAATGATCCCTTTTTTCTTGAAAATGTTTGTCATTCCGAGCTTGTCGAGGAATCTCCTTATCTATTCACTAATTTCCAGTTGTTCACTATTCACTGTTAGTTGTTCACTATCTTTTACTGGCACCAACTTACATAAATCCAATACATATACCTTATCCTCATTGGTAATATAAAACTTATCAATCTCTTTATACTCTTCACTATATTTATAGAAAATAGGTCTTTCTATTTCATCTGCTATTTTTACTAAATCATCCATGGTTTTAACAATATTTAAAGCTCCGTTGAAATACTCTAAATCGTTATTTAAAGCTACCAATCTATCTCCATACTTTTTAAATATCTTATTAAGTTCTTTCTCTAAAGGCTCCTTAATAGGAGCTGGTATAGTAAAGAATATTAGATATACCAATGATAGTGCTAATATACCAATGATTATAACAAATATCATTATTTTATTTTTATTCAGCGGTAATTGTATGCTTGTAGTCTCTTCAATTACACCAGCCTTTTCGACCTTACTATTTCCACCTATCTCAAACATGGATACATTTAGTGGTATAACTAAGTCTGATGAAATCTTTTCTTCAATAGGACCTTTATCGGTATTAGCCTTTAGATTTACATTCATAATAATGTTTAATGTTGTTTGGCAGCTAATCTTTGAGGTTTCTATTATCTCTTTAGCAAAGACATTGTAATCCTCAAGCTTTAGATTCACTTTTTCACTTATTGATATGGTCTTATCATTTACCTTAAAGCTTCTATTGTTGATAATTGGAAAATCCTTCTCCCATATATTTATTTGCTTTTCTCCGTCTCCAGTATGCCCTTTTACCTTTACAATAATATTATAATCTCCTGTAATTTCAGCACTTCTCTCTCCATTAAACTCATAGTTTAGATTAGCCCTTATGTAATCCACATATTCTGTAATATAAAGTTTTCCTTCATCTAGGTAATTTTTATCGTATAGTGTATTAGGTTTTAGAAATACTTCGTAGTTTATGGTATTACTATTTGTGTAGCTATATATGGGATTTTTTTGTTCTGTAAATTTGGGAGTATTTAGTTCTTTATACAATAGAAATGAAATTGCTAAAATTACAATGGATAATAAAGATATCAGTGCTATTTTTAGATTTTTGTTTATTTTTATCTTCATGGTCTACACCCCAATTAGTCTGTTTATAACTACTTACTATTAATTCTATATAATTTGAATAATTCCTCTTTATTTTTTAAAACAAGTTACGTCAAAATAAGGCAATCTTTTTAAAACGATTTTCTTATAGTTAATATTTGCTACAAATCATAAAAGTAGAGAGAAGAATTTATCTTCTCTCTACAAAATATTGTTCTATACTATCTAAAGTATGCTATCACCTTGTTCAAATGGTAATTCCATTAGGAATTTATATGTTTTATGTTCTGTCTCATTTCCTGATTTACTATTAAATTTAAAATTAACCCTGAAGGACATTTCGTTTCCAACACCTAGAGGAAAATATACCGTTGCACTATTTAGTCCCATTTCTCCCTTTTGATTATCATCAACAGGCTCTACTGTAATTTCTATATCATCTTCTACAGCTTCATTTAAACCCGCAGCTAAAGTATTTAGTACATCATAATTTACAGGTAGTAACTTAGTTATATCAATTCTTGCAGGTACTGTACCTGTGTTTTTAACTGTCATTACTCTAGATACTTCTGCTCCTGGGTAAAAATTTGTTAATGTAAGAAAAACTTTATCTCTATTTGACATTGGATTATCTTTATTAAAGGCTTCATGATCCCCATAGCTAAAATCTGTATCTTCACCTATGGAATAGTCTACTACTACTAATTTAGGGTCTGGTATTTCGATACCAAACACTTTAGCCTTTTCTACTTTTATAAAGTCCACATCCAAATGTCCTGTATTTACGGTAGATTCTACATATAATGTGTCACTCCATAAAGCATATCCTGCACCAACTAGTGCCATTGCAACAACTAATGCTAAAGCCAAAAATCTTGTCTTCTTCATAACATCTCTCTCCTTTTTTAATAAGTATTTAAGCCTTATAAATAGCTTTGTGTTTATAATTATAGGGATAAATACATATTTTTAAGCCACGATAAAGGATGATTTTACCATATGAATTAGTGGTAATGGATTGCTACTATATCAGTACATTTATGGTACCAAAGGAGTAGATTTTTACAATTCACGGTTAACAATGCACAATTCACAATTAAATGAGTAGATCTCTCCACTACGGTCGAGATGACACCTTCGGTGGAGACTACAAAAGGTACAGGCAGAATGACATGAGCAGTAAATTAGGGTACGAAAGACGGAGATACCTCCACGTTGGTCGGTATGATAAATGACAATAGAGGAGATACCTCGACAAACTCGGTATGACAAATGATAGGGTCGAGATGACACCTTTGGTGTTAAAAAGAGGAGATTCTTCGATAGTCAAGTTAATGCAGCCCATCTCAGAATGACACCTTGTCTAAATCTATATTTTTATCGCTCTTTATAAGAAGTGTAGGCCAGCCTACTTTTGGGACGGTGTAGACAATAGTGCCTTTTATATCCTGTGGTTTGACTGGGTCTGTATCTGCAGATGAGTTGTTGTCACCCTTGGTTTTAAAGTATAATCCTTCCTTTTCGTCATTAGCTATATCTATTATTCTATGGGAAATTAATATACTATCTCTTTTAAACTGGATAACATCTCCAACTTTTAGAGCGTTTATATCATCCATATTAAACACTTTTTTTACTAAAATAACATCTCCAGGTTTTATCATTGGTTCCATACTACCTGTTGCTATGACTGAAGGATAAATAGGGAATACCCCTACTGCAAACCATATAAGTGCAATGGAAATGATACTAGTGATAGCCCAGCTTATTGGACTTTCATTATCTTGCTCACTCTTCTTTAACTGCTTTGTTGTATTTAAATAAATTGTTTGTAGTGACATAAGGAAGAATACTGGACACAGAACTCCTACTAGAGCAGTAGTTATCCATTTTAAATCTGGGAGTATTGGGGATAGCCAATGAAAACCCTGAATAATTCCAAAATATATAATTGAGGTTAGTGGTCCTCCCAAAAACACCAGATAGGTTGCAAATATATTGTGAGAAAACTCTGGTGCTAAGAACTCTGCTATAAACTTTACAAAGCCTTGCAGACCATTTAACCGAAGATATTTGCTTATAGGAAAACTTGTTAGGGTCATTAAAATGGCTATTAAGATAAATACTAGGTAGTTTCCATCCTTTGTAAAGCTATGTACAAGATAATTTCTAATTAATTCTCTCCCTATAAGTGCCGAACCTACAAAGATTATATTTATAACTATCCCTTTTAAAGAATGATTGTATGGGCTTTTCCCTAGTGCATCAATTAACCCTGCGATTATGGTGATAATTACATAAATAGTTGCAAAATTAAATGCCCAAAAATATAGAAATGATTTATGCTTTAGTTTAGCCTTTGATCTAACTCTTGGAAAGTACCATACTAAAAAGGCAACAGCTGACCAAAGGGCTGGCTTTAGTATGTAATTGAAGGTAAAGCTATCTATGTATGAGGTAATTGATGAGTTTTCTAGTAGGTATATAAAGATTAATAAAAACATTAGAATAAGGCTTCTTTTATATGATTTTCTTGCAGGTATATAGCTTTGTTTTAACATACTTGTCCCCCTATGGAATAATTATTAAAAGAGGAGATTTCCCGACTTCGCTCGAAATGACACAGGATGAAGAGATACCTCGACAAATTGAATATGACACTATGCAGTAGAGATTAAGGGAGGGCGCAGAGTCCCTCCCCTACTAGTCGTTATAATCCACTTCAACTTCATTTCCAATTTTTGCAGTATCTCCAACTTCAAATTCATCCTCTACTTCATCATCTTCTACCTTTTTATCATTAGAACTATCTTTTACAGATGTATCTGACTCTTTTTCCTCACTATCCTTATTTTCTTCTTTGTCTTTATTTCCTTCCTTATCTACATCTGGTGGATCTATTGTCTGCCCATTATTTAAATCATCAGCTTTTTCATTTGCATTATTTTCATCGTCATTTTTATTTTCTTCTTCGAACTTCTTTTGCTCTTCTAATTTCTTTTGTTCTTCTAACCTCTTCTGTTCTTCTAATAGTCTTAATTCTTCTTGTCTTTTTAGTTCTTCTTCAATTCTTAACTCTTCTTCTATTCTTTGTTGTTCTAATAAAGCTTCTATTTTAGCTTTGTTACTATCTATTTGTGATTCTAGGCTAGCTATAACCTTAGGATCTGGTACTACATCAATATCCCCATCTATTATTAAGTCTTTTGACCATAATCCATACCCGCTGGACATTATAATAGCGGCTGTTAATAGACTAATGAGTACAATTATTATCTTTTTCTTCATGTTTCAACCCCCAAAATAAATAAATAAATAAAAGAGGAACTTTCTCCACTAAGGTAGATTTAGATTTCTACATTTATAATCCTTGGATAAAGTTCAATGTATATTTAAATTCGTGATGTTCCGTGACATTTAATCTTTCTATTTCTGCTTCCAGCTCTTCTATTTCTCTTTCTAGCTGATTTATTTCGCTTTGAATCTCATCCTCTTCTTCTGTTATAGCTTGCAAGCTATAAGTAGCACTTCGCATCATCACATTTTCATTTTCACTTTCTGGTGGAGAAATACTTAGATTAAAGATTTCTATTACATCATCTTTTATCATAGAAGAAAATAATCCGTATCTAGCCTTTTTTTGTTGGCTTAATTCAGCTATTTCGCTAGTTTCAGCCTTTATACTATCCAATATAACTGGTACAGTACCGTTATCTAGTATTTTAATAGTTATATCTTCGTTAAAACTTGGATATACCTCTCCCGATAAAAGAATATTTTGTCCATCTTCCGAAACATCTATATTTAAATCTCCATAACCAGTACTTTTAACTTGAGCATTTGGCCTTATATTCCCAGTTGTTAAATTCACATTTATATTAAGTCCATCAGTCCACATTCCATAACCTACACCCATTAAACTCAATGAAATAATAGCGGTAATGTAAATAATTGGTGTGCTCCTTATTTTTCGTGATTTTCTCTTTCTACGCAATTTTTTCACCTCTTTTTTAATTGCGGGAGGGGATAGAACCCCTCCCCTACATATTTCCTGCATTATTTACAAGCAATGCTGCTTGAGTTCTATGAGTTAATTCTAATTTTGATAATATATTGCTTACATGTTTCTTTACAGTATTTTCCGATATATAAAGTTTTTTTGCTATTTCGTAGTTGCTAAGACCCTTTCCTAGTTCTTCTAATACATCATATTCCCTTGGTGTTAGCTCATCTAGTACTTTGTTTTCTAAAATATTTGTTGCTTGATATCTTATAACTTCAGGATCTATAAATTGCTTTCCTCTTAAAATAACTCGTATTGCATAAATTATATCTTCTGCAAATGCTTCTTTAAGAATATATCCATCAACACCTATTTTCATTCCTCTTTGGAAGTCATCCTTTTTAACTGATGATGTCAAGATTACAAATTTTGTATCTACATCTTTTTCCTTACATTTAGAAACAATTTCTAACCCATCTTCATAGCCTAGATATAAATCTATTATTGCCAAATTGGGTTTTTCACTTTGGATTACTTTTATTGCTTCTTTTACATTTGATGCTTCAAATACCTCTTTAATATCTTCTTCGAAGGATAATGCAGATGATATACCCTTTCTTACTAATGGATGGTCATCTACAACAAGTATCTTCATACGATGGACTCCCCTCCCCTTAAAACCATAGTATTGTTCGGTATCGCTAATTTTATACTAGTGCCACTTCCAGGCGAGCTGTCTATCTCTATTTCACCTTGTAATGACTGCACTAATTGATTCATATTCTGAATACCTAACCCCTTTGTCTTATTTGCATCTACCAAAGAGACATCAAAACCTATTCCATCATCCATGATGCTGAGACTTACAAATTCGGGATTAATATGTAAATTAACCTCTATATTTTTTGCCTTTCCATGTCGAACTGCATTCCCAATACCTTCGCATATTATCCTATATAGTGCTCTTTTTTGATTACAGGATAATAATTCTATACTTCCTATAATAGTAAAAGGGATATTTGCATTGCTAAATCTTTTTATATCCTCTATATACTTTTTCACATCCGTTATAAAGCTACTTTGACCTGCCTTTTTCCAACTAAGTCCATAGATTTTGTCCCTTAGCTCTTTCATCACAGTATCCGTCATTTCCCTAAATTGATTTAATTCTTCTATCATTTCATTTGTTGAATAATTTGGTATCTTTTTTATTAACGAAAATACACCACATGACATACTAAATAATCTTTGAAGGACACTATCATGTATTTCATTGGCTATTCTATTTTGTTCTTCTGATATAATCAGCCTATCGTTCAACTCCTCTAAATCAATTCTTTCTAATGCTATTGAGATTAATTCAGAAAGAAACTGTATCTGATGTATATTATTCTTATAGACAAATCCTTCCTTTTCATTTGTCACCTTAAAGCCCAATATTCCATAATGTTGGTAATGGTTACCGACTGGCATAGCTACAAATCTTGCATTCACTATAGCTATTTCAGTTGGAGTTTTTGATTCTAATATTTCACTTAGGCTACTTGTTATCTTATCCTCAATTAAGTTAATGATATTTTCATTTCCCTTTGAGATCATCTTATAGACTTTATCTGACGTATCATAATAAAAAACCGTATTAGTTCTTGTAATGTTTTTAATATGGTCAAATAGTATATTTATTAGCCCTTCTACATTCCCTTTATTTGAGAATATGCTTACAGATTGATATAATGCATTTATATACTCAAAGGATTCTGTAATCATAATATTTGCCGATTGTAGCTCCTCATTAACTTCTTCTAGTTTTTTACTCTTTTCTTTAGTTTGTCTTATATATATGGATAACACTTGAATAGAGGCTATTATCATTACAATACTAAGTATTAAACTAGATTGTTCTTTTGCAAAGTTTAATATATTTAAATCATAATTATTGCTTAAATAGGCAATGGAACTTGTTAAAAATATGTATAATAAAATATTAATCCATAGATATCTTTTTTTTAAAAATAAAGAACTAATTAAAATAGTATTTAATGTGTACCAGATGAAGGGACTTTTTATCCCTCCCGATGGTATAAGCAATATTGAGTTACTAATTATTTCTATAAGTAATAGAATCTTTATAGTTTTCTTTGAATTTTCGAATATTAAGTAGAGGTATGATAGTATTATTGCTGCTATTGTTAAACAAAGTATAATGAATATTTTTCTAGAGATTGTATGCTCTGATTGGTTTGAAAAATAAAATGTAGACGTCAATAGTAAGGAAATATATCTATATATAAATAGGATTTTAGATTCTTCTAATCTATTTTTAAAGAAGGTATTCAAGTATAATCCCTCCTATGTATTTGTCACCCATTCCCACAAGTGCCATGCTTTTACAGTAGTAATTATAACCATTTATAATAAAAACTTTCATCAAATAATTATAAATTGAAAAATAAAACCCAATTTATAAATAAAAATTTATAAATTGGGTCGGTTGCGCCACTTACTCCCCATATGTCAGGCGCCCAGTCGCAACATGTGGATCTTCGTTTCCCATTTTAAATATATCGATACTTATTTATAAAGTATAACAGTTTATAATAGGAAAACTTGTCATAATATATTAAAGAGTAATTAATTTTATAGGTCTTTTTCATCAATTCTATTATGAATTTGACATATTTATAATTTATTGATAATATTTCCTGGGAAATATTATATTATTTTGGGGAATATTGTTGTGAAAATTCCACTGTATAATTTATTCTTCTCTTATAGCCTCCAGTATTTCAACCATCTGCTCATATTCCAACATTCCAGGTACCCCACCTAATAAGAATCCCTCTTTATCCACGAAAAAGGACGTTGGAAATGCTGTTACATAATAATCTTGGGCAATATTTCCTTCTTCATCTAGTACTACTTGAAATTCATATTTTCCTTTTTCAATATATTTTTCCACTATCTTTTTATCTTCCATTACATCTACAGCCAAAACTACTACGTCTTCGTATTCTTTATTCAGCTTATTTAAACTTGGCATTTCAATATCACAATATTTGCACCATGTTGCCCAAAAGTTTATTAAAACATATTTACCCTTAAAGTCACTAAGTGATACATCCTCACCTTTTAGATTCTTTAGTGTAAAATCAGGTGCCAATATTTTTTCTATCTCTTCACGTTTTTCAACCTCTTCTATAGGCTCCATTTCTTCTGCAGATGCTTCATCCTTTATAGTTATGTCTTCCTTTGCTGGAACTTGTGTATCTAATTTTTCTTTATTTGAACTGCATCCACCAAGTATAATTATTAACATAAGAATTAATATAAATATACCTTTCTTTTTCAAATTATCACTCCCTACAAAAGTATTCTACTTATATTTATAACCTTGTTGAAAAATACTAATACTCCAAATATAACCATAATTATTCCACTTATCATTGGCAAGTATTTCATAAATCTATCGGCACTTTCCATCAGTCTAATAAACACGTTGATAAATACAGCTGTTAATAGAAATGGTATCGCCATACCTAATGAATATATAAAGAGCAAAAATATTCCTTTTGAGACTGTTGCAGATCCGCTTGCGTATAATAGTATCGATGCTAGCACTGGTCCAAAGCAAGGTGTCCAACCCGCTGCAAATGCCATCCCCATAAGCAAAGAACTAAACCAATTTTTTATTCTTTTTGGAGCAGACATTCTTTTTTCCATATTTAGAATATTTAATTTTAATATACCCATCATGTTTAATCCGAACAATATAATCAAAAGACCACTTACTTTAGTAAATATATCTTTATTCTTTGCAAATATCTTACCCAAAAAGCTTGCTGATGTACCCATTATCATAAAGATGATAGTAAATCCAAGTACAAATGCTAGAGTCCTAACTATTGCTAATAATCTTCTTTTCTGTAGTTCATCTTCCATATTTACCCCAGTAATATACATTATATAGGCAGGTATCATCGGTAATAAACATGGTGAAAAAAATGAGGCAAGTCCGGCCCAAAATGCGATTGGAATTGAAACATCTCTTAATAATGGTATTTGTGGCAAGTAAAACCCCTCCTCTTACTATAATCATATACCCATATTGGGTATGTAATAACATTATATAATTGTATGTCAATTTTCTCAATAATATTAAAAAAATATTACATTTTCCACTATAGCAACAAAAAAGCAAATGGGGATTGAAAGTAACCCATCTGCTTATATTCTTAATCACTAATTTAGTTTATATTTCTCTACTACTTCTAACAACTCTTCTTCAGATATTTCGTTATTATAATAATTTCCTCTAACAGCTGTGCCAATATGGAAATTAGAAATCTTCAATTCATTATATAAAGCATCCATGTTATCGATACTAACGCCACTTCCCAATAGTATCTCTATATTTCCTCTATTTTCAATTATTCTTTTTAGCATATCTATATTATCTATTGCTTTTCCATTGCCCCCAGATGTAAGAATTGTCTTTACCCTTTCATATGATTTTAGAATCTCTAAGGACTTAAGTAAATCACTTGAAACATCAAACGCTCTATGAAATGTTATTGTAAGATTTGTCTTATCCAAGATATATTCCAATGCTTTTAAATCAGGTAAACCATTTTCATCTAATACTCCTACAACTCCATTCTTAACCCCTATCTTGTCCATTATCTTAGCGTCTTCTTTCATTACATCCAAATCATATAGTGAATAATGAAAGCTTCTTGAATGTGGTCTTAGCATTACATTGACCGGAAACTTTACGTTTGCAATTACTTTTTCAATTAAACCATAGCTAGGAGTTAGCCCTCCTTCAGCAAAGCCTGATATTAGCTCAATTTGTGTTCCACCCAATTTCTCAATTTCTATAGCTTCTTCTAAAGTTAATGCAATAATCTCAAGCATAAATTAATACCCCCCTTTTTAAATACTACACATTACTATTATACATTAAAAAATACTGAAATAAAATCATTGCAATCCTCACAATAAATCAATTGTTCAAATGTCTCCTTTTGTAATAAAACATCACTTATCATAGCATATAATGTTTTAATGTATTTTCTATGTTCTTTTTTAACAGCAAATAACATTACCAATTTAACTGAATAATTCCCCCATTGTATAGGTCTTTTTAAGATTGCTATAGCTACCTTTGTTTCGTTTGCACTAAATTCCATTGGATGAGGAACTGCAAAAAATTGTTCAAATGAAGTTGGTGATATCTCCTCTCTTATTAGAACTGATTCTAAAAAACCTTTATCTACAATACCACCCTTCTCCAACTGATTGCATAAAAATTTTATTATTTTTTGACTATTTTCTAATGTTATATCCTTAAAGAAAAATCTTGAATCAAAGAAATTAGATAAGTTCTTTTTTATTTCTTCCTTAACAGAAATCTGGTCTAGATTTTTAATATGTTTATTCAACCTGTCCAAATCATATGTATTAAACGATGGGGATATTACAACAGTCGGAATATTCAGGTTTAAATCAATAGTAGATATAATAAAGTCTAGATTTAACTTTTCTAAATCTTCCATCTCAACATAATTTAATAAATCCACTATTATCAACCTATCATCAAAATGATGTCTTATTTTGGACACCATTGAATTCCCAAAAGCATTTTCGTAAGGATGTACAATTAAAACATTATATTTATTAGATTTATTTTGCCTTTCATAACCTACTCCCAAATGTAAAGCTATAAACCCTATTTCATTTTCACTTATTTCCAAATTAAATTCCTTTGATATTAAATCTGAAAATTTAATTGCCATTTCAAAAGTTAATGGATAATTCCTTTTTATTTCTTCTAATAAAACATTTCTAACTCCTACCTTATGAGAGAGCCTTTCCAACATTGATGCCAAGTGTAGAGATAAGCCTATTCTAAGTTCGTCGTCACAAATTAAATTTATTTGAAACTCATTATTTAAATGTTGTATGCCCTTTTCACAAAACTTTTCAATTTCAACTAAATTTATCTCATATGTTTTACTGCTTACCTTATTTCCTAACAATAGAAGTGCAAATGCCACTACCTCTTGCTCAGGGATTTTACATCCTAACAAATCACCCACTTCTTCAAATAATTTCTTAGCAATGTTTGCTTCCTTACCTAAATACTTTAAGTTTACTTGAGGTGTTTGATAAATATAATAGCCATTATAAATCCTCTCTAAGGCTATTCCTATGTGAATTAGAACTAACTGGTATGCTATACCATTGAATTTAAAATTATACTCTTCTATAAGTTTATCAAAAATCTCCTGTACCCTAATTAAATCAAAATTAATAAAAATCGTTGACAATTTATCTATATTTAAAAAACTATCCTTAGTTTCCTTTTCGAGTAAGTGTCTAAATAATTTTCTTTTATCTTCTTCATTACCTTCTAAATAATATTTATTATCTTTTCTTAATATCTTCAATTGTAACGGTTCTAATGTTTCTTGTAATTTCTTAATATCCTGCTCTATTACTATATTACTAACATATAATTCATCACTTATATCATACAATTCAACAAATCCATCAAATAAAGCTTTTCTTAATATATATATGGTTCTTTCTTGACTAGTCTGCGGTAACGTTGTTGACCTTATATTTTGGCATTTTTGGGGATTTAAGTAATAGCCCTTTCTGTTACCAATTATTTTTTCAGTATTATAAAAGCTATTTATTTTTTGAATATCTGACCTAATGGTTCTATCGGATACACCAAAAAACTTGGCAAGCTCATTACCAGAAACTTCTCCATTTTGTTTCTCTAAATAAGCTATAAGATCTTTTTGACGTTTTAGCAACATAAAATCTCCACCTATTATGTTTTAAAATAAAGCAAAGAAACTGATTGATATTTTTGTATTATCAATCAGTTTATGCTTTTCTAATCTAGCATAGATAATATTGCGTCTGCATCCATTCTCCCGTAGTGGAGTGAATCTATTACCTTAATTGGAATATTTAGATTTATAACTTTTAACTCTAACTCCTTGAACATATGCCTTGCCTGAGGTCCAACTAGTATATAGTCTACCTTATGTTCTTCTATATAATCGTCAAAATCAAATGTCCCAATTGCATCAAATGTATAGTTTAAATCTTTTTCTTTAGCTGTTTTCTCTAATTTCTTAATTAATAAGCTAGTTGACATTCCAGCATAACATATCAATAATATATTCATATCTTACTCCTTTTGCGCCTCAGCTGATTCTTCCTGACTTAATTTCTTATCCATTGCCATAATAAATGGTGCCCATATTAAGAAAACAACTACCATATCCACCAATTGTAATATAGCACCACTTAAATGTCCTGTTATTAAAAACCCTTGTATTAATGGTGGTGTAGACCAAGGTACTATTACACCAGTTGGTCTAGCTACAAAGTTAAGAGCCATTGCTATATAGTTTACGATTGTAATTGCTACTGGACCTAGAATTAAAGGTATTATATAAAACGGATTTAAAACTATTGGCATACCAAACATAACAGGTTCATTTATATTAAACAATCCAGGCAATAAGGATACTTTACCTATTTCTTTATATTGTTTTGATTTTGCTCTAAATGTTAAAAAGATTACTACCGCTAATGTAGCACCCGCTCCACCTATCCAAACCAAATCGAAAAACTGTTCAGTAATAATATTGGGGACCGCTTGACCCTTTTCAATAGCTAACATGTTCGCTTCTTGTAGCGGTACCCAGAAAGGTCTTAGTATACCATTTACTATGGAACCTCCGTTTAAACCTATAAACCAGAATAATGAAATAAATGTTACTGTAAGTATAGCACCTATTATGTTATTTGCAACCAAATTTTGGATTGGTAATCCTACAAATGTATAAATTAGTTCATGTATATTCCCATAACTAGTTTGACGGAATAGGTAATTAATAAATAATGCAACTGATAAAATAACAAATCCAGGTATTAAAGCTGCAAATGCCCTATTTACTGCAGGTGGAACACCTTCAGGCATTTTAAATGTTATATTTCTTTCTATAAACCATCTATAACATTCCGTAACAACAATTCCCACTAAAAGTGCTACTAGAATTCCGTTTGTACCAAACCATCCTCCAATTGTTATAACTCTTGATACCTCATGTGCTACTCCATCTATTGTAACAGAGGTAGTAATTGGTGTTAATAGTACAAAAGTGGATAAAGATAAAAATGCTGAAGTTATGGAATCTAACTTTTTATAATTCCTGGACATACGATAACCCATACCAGCTACTATATATAGTGACATAATATCATAGGTTACTCGTTTTGGTAAAATAATAAATTGATTGAACCAATCCCCAAATATTCTTGGTTGTGCATCCTGCCATGCTTGTAATGGAAAGTCTTGAATGATGATGAATATTGACCCAATAATTAAGAATGGCATAAAGGTAATAAAAGTATCACGTATTGCGGCGATGTACTTATTCCCTGCTAGTTTCACACCCCAAGGCATAAGCTTTTCCTCTAAAAACTTACTTAACTTTTCCATACTATTCTCCTTTCTTTTATAACAAGATTTTCAATAGGGGTTTTTGCACCATTGCAAAAACCTACCCGAGCGTTTCAACGAGGCGGGGATTACATGCTCCCGAATATCACAAGATTCTAACCAGTTACTTATAAAATTGGGGCAATTTTTTCGCCTCGTTATATTGGACTTGTTATTCGTTTTTGGTAAGCTTCTAAAAACTCCTTTGTTGCTTTGCTTATCTGGACTTGATTTTCTATTATTGATGCTACATAAATGATGGGTTCCTCATCTTCCCTTGATACAACAAATGAAAATTCTACATTTGTTCCTATAGCCCAATTCCCATCCTTATTCATTACAATAATAGAAATGGCCCCAGCCTTACCTTGACGATCTTCAAGTTTCCTTACAAATTCATTTACTAAAGGTTGAGCAACTTCATTTGGTAAAAGCCCCTCTTCCATCCTTCGTACTGCTTCATATGCTAGACAACCCTTCATAATATCTTCCCCTAAACCAGTACAACTTGCACCACCTATTTTTTCATCTACATAAAAACCTGAACCTACTATTGGAGAATCTCCTACTCTTCCCGGCTTTTTCATAAATAGACCACTAGTTGATGTACCTACAGCCATGTGTCTATTTTTATCTAAAGCAATCATACCAACAGTATCGTGTCCATCATATGGACTTAAATTTTTCTCTATTATATCTCTTCTACGCTTTTCATAATGAAGGATTGCTCTATCTGATAACATATTTCTTTTTTTGAATCCTTCTATGGTGGCATATCTCTCTGCACCATCTCCAACTAAAAAAGAATTAAATCTTTCTTTACTTAACTTTCTGGCTATACTTATAGGATTCTTACAATTTTTAACTGCTGCTACTGCTCCCACTCCTAAAGTATTACCATTCATGAAAGCAGCATCTAATTCTACCTCTCCTAGTTCATTTGGAAGTCCACCATATCCAACTGACTTATAGAATGGATAGTCCTCTACCTCTTTAATAGCTATTTCTATTGCATCGTCAGCACTACTATCTTCGTATAAGAACTTTGATGCCTTTACAATCCCTTCAAAAGCCATTCTCCAAGTTCCAATCATTGCCCATCCTTTCATTAAGAGTCTAACCCCCATTTATCAAAAATTTTGATTATCTTGTCAGCCATTTGGCTTGCTAACATAACATTCATCAAATGGTCCTGCGCGTGAACCATTAGTATAGACATAGGCTGAGGCTCACCATTTGCCGCTTTTACTATTAATTCCGTCTGTCTTTTATGAGCCTTTAATATATATTCTTTTGAGCTTATAAGTTTTTCTTTTGCTAAATTAATATCTTTATCTGCGATTAAATCTAAAGCTTCCATCACTAAATTCATTGCGTCACCAGAAGCTGTTATTATATCAAAAATAACCATTTCCATATCATCCATTGTTAACACCGCCTTTATAATAATTATATAATATCTTTCTTTAATTTAATAAAGTAAAGGTTTCCTAGTAATAGGAAAAAATATTCTTAAATTTAAAATTAAAATTTTATTTTCATAAAAAGGTTATTTAAACATTTATTAATAATACTAATTTGCATAATTAAAAGTCTACCTCACATACTAAATTTGATTACTTGTTTTTATTAAATAAAAGAAGGAGAGATGACGACTATGAGCAATAAACCAAAACCAGACGATAGAACAGATAATGTAGATAAAATTCAATTTAATATCGACAACACTATTGAAAATTACAGAAGGGCTCAGGAAGTAATTAGAGGTACAGAAAATGAGCAAATGAAAGAAGATCTAATTGCTAAAAATGAAAGAAGATTGGAATCTCTAGAAGGCATGAAAGATGAAATTAAAGATGAAGCTATTGATAAAGAAAAGGGCTATAAATAGTCGCAGGAGGATACTATGAAGAAAATTGGTGTAGAATTCGGTTTGACAAATGTGGCTGATTTTTTACGAGAAGAAGGATACTCTGTAGAAATACTTAGTGAATCCATAGATGATAATATTTCGAAATTAGGCGGACTAGATGCTATAGTAACTTCAGGAATGAATACGGATATGCTTGGTATTAGTGATACAGAAACTAAATCCCCAGTGATAAGTGCAGAAGGTTTAACACCACAGGAGGTTAAGGCAAGAATCGAAGGACATATAGTTTAATCTAAATCAAATTCCCATGTTAGTTAATACTACATGAGCCTGTAAATAATTTTGTGTAAACTGTATAAAAGGTACTCTTCTTTGTTAATAATTGGAATAGATAAATAAACCAATAATTACAAGGAGGAGTATTTTTATGTCGAAAGTTTCTAAAGAGTTATTGAGAGATTATGTT